>NZ_JBQWAS010000030.1:0-246701 GCF_052492075.1 Haloleucobacter albus | reverse complement strand
CAGTCCGGCTAATTAGCCAGATAACTCATCGCCAGTCAAGACCGGAAAGTGAGAGACAGATCCATCCGCCGTTCAGTGCTGAGCGGCGGTGGCTCGTCGTTGGTGAGCGCTTTATACGGTCGCCAAACCCAAACCGTCAAGAACTCAAAACCACAAAAGTGAAACCCAAATGACACCCGGTGGATAAATCAATCAAATCAAGGCCAAAACCCCCATAAACAAACAAAACAGTCCCTGTGAAAAAAGTGAGCCGACACCAGAAACCTCCCGGCAAAACCCTTTCTGCATGGACCACCCCTCACCGTCAGCCCCCTCTATGTACGCGCGCGTGAGCGTGTGCGCGTTCTCTCATCTCATATTTCGACGCTGTTTTTGGTCGCCGCCACGCTTTTGCCGCCTCTGGCGCTTTTTATCCGCGACAATTGAAATGCTGCGCCGCGTTGACCTGAGCCTCTCACGAAGGCAATTTCGCATCAGGTCATGTGAATATTCGCGCTGCGCCGTGTTCATCGGTTTCAGCGGAAGGGACGGGACTTGTATCATCGACGAACTGCCGCTGCCTGGCGTGACGCATCAAGTACGGCCGGCCTGGGTGAAGACCCGCCACTGGGCGTGGATGGCGACGAGGAAGAAGTTGATCGCCGCCGTGTCTCCGCACGCTGGTTTGCGGCAACCCTGCTGACGGCCCTGTGTGGCTCTTTACTCATGGGTGGAGCGGTTTATGCGGCGCTCAACAGCGAGCACCGTCTGGCGCTGATGCCGGAGAAGGCCCGCAAGAACATTGGCAATACGCTGGCGCAGGGTGAACGTCCCACGAATGTCGACCGTAAGGGTGATCGCATGTCCCTGTTGGGGGATATGTCCGTTGCCCGGCAAACCTTCCGCGTCTCCACTGCCACCAAGGTTGGTGATCGCGAGATCATCAAGGTGCGCCCTTTCACCCGTGTCAGCGCCAATCTGGCCATGACCACCACATCGGTCTCGTCTGATATTCCCGAGTTCAACCCCATGAAGATCGCCCGTGAGGCGATGAATGAGGAAGAGGACGAAGCGCCAGAGGCAGAACCCACCGGTGAAGTCACGGTGGTGATGAAGGATCTTTCGGACCTCTCCGGCCAGGCCAAACTGGGGTCCGGCGTGCCCATGGAGCAGGTGCTTGTGAAAGTGCGCGAGGTGGCCGATCTTTCGCGCACCACCCCCATGCTCGCCGGCCTGCCGGAAGCGATTGTAGGTAAAACCCCCCACTTCGCGGCAGATTCGCCCTATCTCGCCTATGCCGTTGAGGGCCTCCTGAATGATCGGGAGAAAGCCAACACCATTGCCCCGGCACCGGCCGCCCCGACAAATGTCAGCTTCATTTCCAAGACCTCGGTCGAAACCTCTGGCGGTAATGACTGGGCTGACACCACGGTTGTGGTGAAGAAAGGCGACAGCATCGTTTCCATCCTCACCAAGGCCGGTGTTTCGGAAGATGATGCCCGCGCCCTGGCCCGCACATTTGGGCGCTGGGGCCGTGAGGGCAAGGTGGTGGATGGCTGGCGACTGCGCATGTTGTTGCAGCAGGAAGGTGAGCGCATCCTACCCCTGCGCGTCTCTCTGTTCAGCGATACCGGCCATATGGGCTCCGTCGCCCTTTCCGATCGCAATGATTTCGTCAATGTGCCGGAACTGGCCGAAACCGAGATGGCTGGCGTTTCGGAAGATACCGACAACAGCCGCGGACCCGGCATCCGCCTTTATGACAGCATTTATGAAACAGCACTGCGCAATGAGGTGCCGCGCGAAATCATTGCCGATATCATCCGCGTCTATTCTTTCGATGTGGATTTCCAGCGGCGCGTACGCCCCGGCGACAATTTCGAGATTCTCTACTCGGAAGACCCGGCCGGAAATGGCGAAGTGCTCTATGCCGCGCTGACGCTCGACGACAGCACCAATCGCTATTACCGCTTCCGCACGCCGGATGATGGGCTGACCGATTATTACGATCAGGATGGCAAGAGCGCAAAGCAGTTCCTGATGCGCAAGCCGGTGGCCTCAGGCACCATGCGTTCGGGCTTCGGCTATCGCCGCCATCCGATTCTTGGCTATTCCAAGCTGCATACGGGTGTGGACTGGGCGGCCCGCACCGGCACACCCATTTATGCAGCAGGCAATGGCACCGTGCGCTATGCACGCTGGAAATCCGGCTATGGCAAGCACACGGAAATTCAGCACGCCAATGGCTATGTCACCACCTATTCGCATCAGTCCGGCTTTGCCCGTGGCGTGCGTGAAGGTGCCAAGGTGCGACAGGGGCAGGTGATTGGTTATATCGGCTCCACCGGCCTCTCCACCGGCCCGCACCTGCACTATGAAGTGAAGATCAACGGCAATTTCGTGGACCCGCTGCGGATTCGCCTGCCCCGAGGCAAGGCCCTGCGCGGCAAGATGCTCTCATCCTTCCAGAAGGAGCGTGAGCGTATTGATACGCTGATGAACCATGGCCAGGCCCCAGCGCATGTGGCTGACGCCAGCCGCACCAGAAAAAACTGAAACGGCCGAACCAAAGTCCGCCCATACAAAAGGCCCCGTGCATTGTCTGCACGGGGCCTTCTTGATTCACAGGGCCCGGACACGCGCCACAACTTCAGGCGAACAGCCTCTGGGCCTTGTGCAGGGCGGCGATGAGGCGATCCACCTCCTCACGCGTATTGTAAAGACCGAACGAAGCCCGGCAGGTGGATGTCACCCCGAATCTCTCAAGCAAGGGCATGGCGCAATGGGTGCCGGCCCGCACCGCCACACCATCCATGTCGATCAGCGTAGCAACATCATGCGCATGAGCGCCCTCCATCTCGAAAGAGATGATGGCCCCCTTTTGCGGTGCCGTGCCGATAATGCGGATGGCGTTCATCTCACGCAGCCGCTCTTCGGCATAATGCAGCAGATCTTCTTCGTGGGCCCGAATCCGCGCCCGGCCGATGGAATCAATATAATCCAGCGCTGTGGCAAGGCCCGCCGCCTCCACAATGGCCGGCGTGCCAGCCTCGAAGCGGTGTGGCGGTTCGCCATAGGTCACCTTATCCTGGTGAACCTCGCGGATCATTTCGCCGCCGCCATTGTAAGGCGGCATCTGCTCCAGCAGATCATGGCGGGCATACAGCGCGCCAATGCCCGTGGGGCCATAAAGCTTGTGGCCGGTGATGACGTAGAAATCGCAGCCGATATCCTGAACATCAACATCCAGATGAACAGCGCCCTGCGCCCCATCCACCAGCACAGGAATACCCCGTGCATGGGCCCGCGCCACCACATCCTTCACCGGAACGATAGTGCCCAGCACGTTCGACATATGGGTGATGGCCACCAGCTTCGTGCGCGGGCTCAGCAGCGCCTCGAACTCGTCCATCAGGAAACAGCCATCGTCATCCACCGGCGCCCATTTGATAACCGCGCCCAGCTTCTCCCGCAGGAAATGCCAGGGCACGATATTGGCATGGTGCTCCATGATGGAGAGAATAATCTCGTCTCCCGGCTGAATGCGCGAAGCTCCGAAGCTCGCCGCAACCAGATTCACCGCTTCCGTGGCATTGCGGGTGAAGACGATTTCTTCCGGCCGGCGCGCATTGAGAAAACGCGCCACCCGCGTGCGACCGCCCTCATAGGCTTCCGTCGAGGCATTGGCGAGATAATGCAGGCCGCGATGCACATTGGCATATTCGCCAGTCATCACCGCATCCATCCGCGCCATCACCTGTTCCGGCTTCTGCGCGGAAGCGCCATTGTCCAGATAGGTCAGCGGCTTGCCATGCACATTCAGCGACAGGATGGGAAAATCCTGCCGCACGCGCATCACATCATAAGTGTCACCCTGCACCGCCGGATGAAGCGCCACCTTCTCACTCATCTTCACCCCGCTTGCGCAACCAGTTGCGGGTCGCCTCACTCAGCACCGCGCGCAAATCCTCATGGGCAATGCCTTCCAGCACCTCTCCCACAAAGGCCTGAATCAGCAGCGCCTCGGCCTCCTTCTCGGGGATGCCGCGGGCCATGAGGTAGAATTTCACCTGCTGGTCCAGCTCGCCCGTGGTGCAACCATGGGCGCACTGCACATCATCGGCGAAGATTTCCAGCTCCGGCTTGTTGTTGGCTTCGGCCCGGTCCGACAGCAGCAGAGCACGGCTCATCATGCGCGCATCGGTTTTCTGCGCAGCCTGCTTCACCACAATCCGCCCCTGGAAGGAATCGCGTGCAGCCCCATCCAGCACCGCCCGGAAATTCTCCCGGCTTTCACTGCCCGGTGCCTGATGCTCCACCTCCAGCAGCGTATCGGTCTGCTGGCGTGCATTCAGCAGGCTTACCCCACCGAACCAGGCATCAATGGATTCGCCAGCCAGTTGCGTCATGGTCTGGTTGCGCACCACCGCGCCACCGCTGTTGAAATTCGCAAGAGCCGGTCTGGCGCGGGCAGCGACAGACATCAACACGCTGGAGACATGCAGGGCGGCATCGCCTTCATGGGTCAGCTTTACCCGGCTGAGACGCGCCTCTTCACCCACCACCAGCTCCAGCGCGGTATTGACCTGATACGCCAGACCATCCGGGCCTTCATGGGTTTCAATCAGGCTCAGCCCGGCACCCTGTTCCAGCACCACCAGAGAGCGGGTGAACACGGCCATCGGCGCATCCCCCGTGGTGACATGAATCACCGCAAGGGGGCGCTGCACCTGCGCACCAGCGGCCACATGCACCACCAGGCCATCGCTCATCAGCGCCATATTGAGGGCCAACGCGGCATCATCCGAAGGCACTGTTCGACCGAGATGCGCCGCAAGCTGCGCATCTCCCTCACTCAGAGCCTGCGACAAAGGCCGGATGGTGAGCCCCTCTTCCAGCCCGGAAAGGTCTGAAATTTCATCGGCGAAAAAGCCATTCACCATATAGAGCCGGCGCACATCCAGAGACGCCAGCGACGCCCCGGCCCTGGCGGCCCGCCCCAGCGCCACAACATCAGGCTGCTCGGCCAGTGGTGCGGCCTCACGCAGCAGCGTGCGCAAATCGGTATAGTGCCAGCTTTCCACCCGGCGATGCGGTAAGCCTTGCGCCACAAAGCGCTCAAAGGCCTCTTCCCGCCGCACCTTCACGCCGCCATCCCCCGGCAGGGTGGATTTGACGGTGGAGAAGATATCCGCCAGCGCTGTTTCCGCAGCGGTCTTCGCCAAAGCCTTTCTCACCATGGCCTTTTTCACCACGCCATTCTTCACCGCGTCATTCGCGGGCTGGTCAACAGTGCTCATGGCCATCACGCGGCTTCGGTCTGGTACTTGGCGTAGCCTGTGGCTTCCAGCTCTCGCGCCAGATCCTTGTCGCCAGAATGGACGATGCGCCCGCCCGCGAACACATGCACCACATCCGGCACGATATATTCCAGAAGACGCGGATAGTGGGTGATGACCAGCATGGAGCGCTCGGGCGAGCGCAGCGTGTTCACCCCGCGAGAGACCACCTTCAGCGCATCAATATCCAGCCCGGAATCGGTCTCGTCCAGAACGCACAGATAAGGCTCCAGAAGCATCATCTGTAAGGTTTCGTTCCGCTTCTTCTCACCACCGGAAAAGCCGACATTCACGGCCCGCTTGAGCATGCCGGTGTCAATATCCAGTTCCTTGCCCAGCTCACGCACCTTGCGCACCACTTCGGGCGCGGAAAGCTCCGGCTCTCCACGCGCGCGGCGCTGGCTGTTGAGCGCGGTGTTGAGGAAGGCCATGTTCGTCACGCCCGGAATTTCCAGCGGATACTGGAAAGCCAGGAACAGGCCGGCTGCGGCGCGCTCATCCGGCTCCATCTCCAGCAGGTTCCGGCCACGGAACAGCACTTCACCGGAAAGCACCTCATAGCCCGGCTTGCCTGCCAGAACATAGGAGAGAGTGGATTTACCCGCCCCGTTCGGCCCCATAATGGCATGCACCTCGCCGGGATTGATGACGAGATTCATGCCATCAATGATTTTGCGGCCATCGACGATGCGGGCGTGAAGATCGCGAATCTCCAACAGAGGGGTCGTCATGGGGCTCGTCATGGCTCAGATCCTCCAGAAATCAGAACCGCGCCCTGCGCCGCGCGCTTCAGGGAGCGCAAGGCCGGCGTAAGGGCGGGTAAAAAAGGGCTGTGTGACAGGGGAGGCAGAAGGCCGCACCGGATTCCCGGCTCAGCCGACACTGCCTTCCAACGAAATGGCAATCAGCTTCTGCGCTTCAACGGCGAATTCCATCGGCAGTTGCTGCAACACATCCCGCACGAAACCATTCACCACAAGCGCCACGGCATCCTCTTCGCTCATGCCGCGCTGCATGCAGTAGAACAGCGTGTCTTCCGAGATTTTCGAGGTTGTGGCCTCATGCTCGAACTGAGCCGAAGGATTCTTCGTTTCCAGATAGGGCACGGTGTGCGCCCCGCAATGGTTACCGATGAGCAGCGAGTCACAATTGGTGAAGTTGCGCGCGCCCGCCGCCTTGCGATGGGCAGACACAAGACCGCGATAGGTATTGTTGGAATGCCCGGCAGAAATGCCCTTCGAAATGATGCGGCTGGAGGTATTGCGGCCCAGATGAATCATCTTGGTGCCGGAATCCACCTGCTGGCGCCCATTGGAAATGGCGATGGAATAGAATTCGCCGCTGGAGCCTTCCCCGCGCAACACGCAGCTGGGATATTTCCAGGTGATGGCAGAGCCGGTTTCCACCTGCGTCCAGGAGATCTTGGAGCGGTCACCCCGGCAATCGCCGCGCTTGGTCACGAAATTATAGATACCACCCTTGCCCTCGGCATCGCCCGGATACCAATTCTGCACGGTGGAATATTTGATCTCCGCATCTTCCAGCGCGATCAGCTCCACCACTGCGGCGTGAAGCTGGTTCTCATCGCGCATGGGCGCCGTGCAGCCTTCCAGATAGGACACATAAGAGCCCTTGTCGGCAATAATCAGCGTGCGCTCAAACTGGCCGGTATTGCGCTCATTGATGCGGAAATAGGTGGAAAGCTCCATCGGGCAACGCACACCCGGCGGGATATAGACAAAGGAGCCATCCGAAAACACGGCGGAATTCAGCGTGGCGTAGAAATTGTCTGTCACCGGCACCACCGTGCCGAGATATTTGCGCACCAGATCGGGATGCTCGCGCAGCGCTTCGGAAATGGGCATGAAGATCACGCCTGCCGCCGCCAGCTCCTTCTTGAAGGTGGTGGCCACGGAGACGGAATCGAACACCGCATCCACGGCAATACGGGTGCCACCGGCCGGAGCTTCCTCGCCTTCGGCCACCTCTTCCCCTTCGGGACGCTGCACACCGGCCAGAATTTCCTGCTCACGCAGGGGAATACCCAGCTTTTCATAGGTGCGCAGGATTTCCGGATCGACCTCATCAAGCGATTTGGGCGCCTGCATGGTCTTGGGCGCGGAATAATAATAGAGATCCTGAAAGTCGATTTGAGGGAAATCAACGCGCGCCCAGTGCGGCTCTTCCATGGTGAGCCAGCGACGATAGGCATCCAGCCGCCATTCCAGCATCCATTCCGGCTCGTCCTTGCGCGCCGAAATGTAGCGAATGATATCCTCGGAAAGGCCCTTTGGCGGCTTCTCGGACTCAATCAGAGTCTCGAAGCCGTATTTATACTGGTCCACACCGAGGGAACGAACCTGCTCGACTGTCTCCCGCACCGCCGCCATGTCGTCCTCCCGTCAGTTCGTCTGCGCCCCTACCGGCGCATCCGCCTGAAATACACTGCGCCATTCTGGCTGAATGAATCCTCGCCCTTATATGGGCACTCCGCACCGGAATTCGAGAACCGGCATTCCTGAAAATGGCGGATATTCGAAGGCTTCATGTTAGCCCACCTTATGGAGCACAAAGAAGGCCGGGGCGAGCACGAAATTGCCGGGCGCGACACATTCAGTTCGTTCCAGTTTGCAGTCGCAACTCGCCATCGCCTTCCGGTGGGGAAGACTGGCAGGAAAATGGTAAGGAGACTGCGGCCATAACAGCCTTCTGAGGCGCACATCACATATGCGCGCCACCGGTGACCGAAGGAGGCAGACACCATGGCCATGAGCCTGGCCCAGAAGGCCGAACGCGCCCGTCGCGATCTGCTGGCCGGTGCTGCACCGGACATGCAATCCGCCATCTGTCGCTGGCTTGATCGCCTCACCCATGAGCGCCGCCTGTCCCCACAAACCGTGGAAGCCTATGCGCGGGATCTGGCTGCTGTCCTCTCCCGTCTCACACAACATCTGGGGCATGTGCCCACGCTTTCCGATATGGCGGAGCTTGCCCCGGCGGATGTACGCGCTGTTCTGGCGGCGCGCCGGGCGGAGGGCGTCGCGCCGCGCACACTGGTGCGTATGCTGGCTGCGGCCCGCTCCTTCGCCCGTACTCTGGAACAGGATGGACATGGCAAGGTGGCCGCCCTTGCCGCCGTGCGTGCACCACGGGTAGAAAAAAGCCTGCCCAAGCCGGTTTCGGTCACCGCCGCCAAAGCGCTGGCCGATGCCGACACCCGTGCCGGGGACAATCGGGAAAACTGGGTTCTGGCTCGCGATGCCGCTGTCATTGCCCTGCTTTATGGCGCGGGCCTGCGCATCTCCGAAGCCCTGAGCCTGACCACTGACGCCATCTGCGCGGACAGTGATCAGATTATCGTGACCGGCAAGGGCAACAAGACTCGCATGGTGCCCCTGATCGCTGCGGTGCGCGATGCGGTGCTGGATTACAAGAGCCAGTGCCCTTACCCGCTTGATGCCCGCTCGCCTCTGTTTCGTGGCACAAGAGGCGGGCCTCTCTCCCCGCGCATCGTGCAACTGGCCGTGGCGCAGATGCGCGGGGCGCTGGGCCTGCCGGACAGCGCAACCCCCCATGCGCTGCGCCATTCCTTCGCCACCCACCTTCTGGGCCGGGGCGGAGACCTGCGCGCGATTCAGGAACTTCTGGGCCACGCCTCACTTTCCACCACGCAGATCTATACGCAGGTAGACGCCACCGCCCTCATGGCCGCCTATCGCGCCGCCCATCCACGTGCCAGTTGAGCCGCCGGACCAGACAACTTCCAGACCACTGGAAAGCCCCCTTGGTGACGCCGATGCAGACCACGCAGCCCCCGGCCATCCGCCCGGTTTTCGAGCATATGTCTCTCGGCACATCCAATCTGGACCGCGCGCAATGTTTCTATGATGCCGTTCTGGCCCCGCTCGGCCTTGTGCGTGTGGCGCAGGAGATGGAACCTGCCGGCCCTTCCGCCTGCTGGGGGCCGCCCGGCGCCCTTCCCGCGCCGGATGGACGGCCGGGAGCCGCGCCCTTCTGGCTGGAAGAGCGTCGCAATGCACGGATCATCTGCCCGCCGGGCTTTCATCTGTGCTTCTGGGCGGAAAGCCGCGCCGCCGTGCGGGCCTTCCATGCAGCCGGGCTGCAAAATGGTGGGCACGAGAATGGCGCGCCGGGCCTGCGCCCGCATTATGCTGAAAATTATTATGCCGCCTTCCTGCTGGACCCGGATGGCTGGCGCATCGAAGCCCTGACCTTCGCCCCGGAGTGACGAGCCCGGCAGTTCAGCAGGCGGAACAGGGCAGCACAGCGCGCCGCCCTGCAATTCCATGAGCCTGGCAATATTTCAGCGCTTGCGCACAAACTCGGTGCGCAGCACCAGCCCCTTGATGCCTTCAAACTTGCAATCAATCTCTTCCGGATTGTCCGTCAGGCGAATGGCTTTGATAAGCGTGCCCCGCTTGAGGGTCTGGCCCGCGCCCTTTACCGGCAGATCCTTGATGAGCACGACCTGATCGCCATCGGCCAGAACATTGCCGGCAGAATCACGCACGGCTGAGGCATCCGCCTTGCGGGCGGCCAGTTCGCTGGCCGGCATCCACTCGCCGGTTTCCTCATCATAAACATAATCGTCGTCCTGCATCCGCCTGCCCTTTGAATATGCGGTCAAAATGCGTCCACAGCCCCGAAACACCCGTTCCGACGCTACGCATTGCGGGCGGAGAGTATGGTCCGCAACCAAAAGGTCAAGACTAGCCCGTGCTGCGGGCTGTACGGTTGCGATAACCCACCACATCGCCACGCCCCTTACATCCCAGACAAAGCCCGGCTTCACCCATTCGATTTTCCATCCCGAATATGTTCAATACAGCATCTGCATGTGCCGCAAGGCCGAAGAACAACCGGAGGACGCAACCCATGGATGATGTGAAACGCCATTATGGCGATGGTGCAGACCTCGCCACTACCATCGCGGATACCCTGCAAGCCGCCGGAAAATCTCCCGACCAGCTTAGCACCACGGATCTGCGGGCGGTCGATGAGTTTCACATTCGCGGCCACAAGGCCACACTGGAACTGGCCGCGGCCATGAAGCTGACGCCGGAAAGCCATGTGCTGGATATTGGCAGCGGGTTGGGCGGGCCGGCCCGCGCACTGGCTGAAAGCTGTGGCTGCCATGTCACCGGCATTGATCTCACCCAGGCCTATTGTGATACCGCAAACATGCTCAGCACATGGGTGAAGCTGGACAAGAGGACGGAGTTCCAACAGGCCGACGCCACCTGCCTGCCTTTCGCCGACGCCAGCTTCGATGCCGCCATGACCATTCATGTGGCCATGAACATTCCCGACAAGGCAGCCATGTATGCACAAGCCAAACGGGTGCTGAAGCCGGGCGGACGTTTCGTCATTTATGACGTGTTGCAGGGCGAAGGCGGTGACGTTCAGTTTCCAGTGCCATGGGCCCGCGAGCCTTCCATCAGCCATTTGGAAACACCCGAAGCCATGGCCGGGCTGCTGACACAAGCCGGCTTCCGCATTCTGGAAACCCGCGATTCCACTGCGGAAAGCCTGCAATGGTTCGAGCGCACCACCGCTCCTTCCGCAGGAAGAGTGGCGCCCCCCGTCACCTTGCGTCATGTGCTTGGAGATGATTTTCCGCAAATGGTGCGTAATCAGATCCACAATTTGCGGGAGCGACGCATTCTCACCGTCACCTTTGTGTGTGAGGCCTGAAGCGCGCCCAAAACAAAACCGGCCAGCCTGGCGGCTGACCGGTTTCTTGTTTCAGCACCGGACAAGTCCGGCCCGGCGGCCATCACATATGGATGGCGCGCTTCTCCACGGCCATGGCCGCTTCCTTGACCGCTTCAGAACGGGTCGGGTGCGCGTGGCAGGTGCGAGCGAGATCCTCGGACGAACCGCCGAACTCCATCAGCACCGCGCATTCATGGATCATTTCACCGGCTTCCGGGCCGATGATATGCGCGCCCAGCACCTTGTCGGTGGCGGCATCGGCGATGACCTTCACGAAGCCATCCGTTGTGTTGTTCACCTTGGTGCGGCCATTGGCCGTGAAGGGGAACTTGCCCACCTTGTAGGCCACGCCGGAAGCCTTCACCTCATCCTCGGTCTTGCCGACGGAGGCGACCTCGGGGAAGGTGTAGACGACACCGGGGATGACATCATAATTCACATGTCCGGCCTTGCCCGCGAGCAGCTCGGCCAGAGCCACGCCTTCATCCTCGGCCTTGTGGGCCAGCATGGGGCCGGCGATCACATCGCCAATGGCATAGATGCCCGGAACATTGGTGGCATAATGCGCATCCGTCACCACGCGACCACGCTGATCGGTAGCCACGCCCACCTCGTTCAGGCCCAGGCCGCCCGTATAGGCCACGCGGCCAATGGCCACCAGAACCACATCGGCTTCCACAGTCTCGGCATCACCGCCGGCGGCAGGCTCCACGGAAACCTTCAGCGTCTTGCCGGAGGAATCCACGCCCGTCACCTTGGTGCCCAGCTTGAAGCTGAAGCCCTGCTTGTCAAGGATACGCTGGAAGGACTTCGCCACATCGCTGTCCATACCGGGCAGGATACGGTCGAGATATTCCACCACTGTCACCTCGGCCCCGAGGCGACGCCACACCGAGCCCAGCTCCAGCCCGATCACGCCCGCGCCGATCACCAGCAGCTTGCCAGGCACCTTGCCGAGGGCCAGAGCGCCGGTGGAGGAGACGATGCGCTTCTCATCAATTTCAACGCCCGGCAGCGGGGCAACATCGGAGCCGGTGGCGATGACGATATTCTTCGTCTCCAGCACCTCGACCTTGCCATCGGCATTGAGGGTCACCTCAACCTTGCCGGGGGCCAGAATCTTGCCCGCGCCCATATAGGCATCAATCTTGTTCTTCTTCAGAAGGAACTCGACGCCCTTCACATTGCCATCCACGCCCTTGTCCTTGAAGGCCTGCATGGTGGCGAGATCGAGCTTGGGCTTGCCCACGCCGATGCCGAGATCCGCAAACTTGTGGCCGGCTTCCTCGAACAGCTCGGACGCATAGAGCAGCGCCTTGGAGGGAATGCAGCCCACATTCAGGCAGGTGCCGCCATGGGTGCCGCGCTTTTCCACCACGGCCACCTTCAGGCCAAGCTGTGCGGCGCGAATGGCGCACACATAGCCGCCGGGGCCGGTGCCGATGACAATCAGATCGTAGGACATCAGAACATTCCTTGACAGGGCCGCGCCCGGCGGCGACAGCCCGGCCGCCATGGCGCTTGCGCGATAAGGTGCGGATGCCGGGGCGCACAGCGGGTGCAAAAGCCCTTTCAGCATCCGGCAGAAACGCGCCCCTTTTCAAAAGGGGCCGGCAGAGGATGCCACCGGCACCCTCGCCGTTCGGCTGGATGGATCAGAGATCCATCACGAGACGCGCCGGGTCCTCCAGGGTCTCCTTCACGCGCACCAGGAAGGTCACGGCTTCGCGGCCGTCCACGATGCGGTGGTCATAGGAGAGCGCCAGATACATCATCGGGCGGATCTTGATTTCACCCTTGATGACCACCGGGCGCTGCTCAATGCGGTGCATGCCCAGAATGCCGGACTGCGGGGCATTCAGGATGGGTGTGGACATCAGCGAACCATAGATGCCGCCATTGGTGATGGTGAAGGTGCCGCCCTGCATCTCGTCGATGCCCAGCTTGCCATCACGCGCCCGACGGCCGAAATCGGAGATCTGCTTTTCGATACCCGCCACGGAGAGCTGGTCGGCATCACGCACCACCGGCACCACGAGGCCCTTCTCGGTACCCACGGCAATGCCGATATTGTAGTAGTTCTTGTAGATGAGGTCCGTGCCGTCGATCTCGGCGTTCACCGCCGGCAGATCCTGAAGAGCCGCAATCACCGCCTTGGTGAAGAAGCCCATGAAGCCCAGCTTGGTGCCGTGCTTCTTCTCGAACATTTCCTTGTACTGGCTGCGCAGGGCCATCACGGCGGACATGTCCACGTCGTTGAACGTGGTCAGCATGGCGGCGGTGTTCTGCGCATCCTTCAGGCGGCGGGCGATGGTCTGCCGCAGCTTGGTCATCTTCACGCGCTCCTCGCGGGCGGCATCCACCGGGGCGGAAGCCGGACGCGGGGCCGAAGCGGCAGCCGCCGGGGCAGCAGCCGCACCGCCGGCGATGGCGGCCAGCATGTCACCCTTGGTGACGCGACCATCCTTGCCGGAGCCGGCGACACTGGCCGGGCTCACACCGCTTTCCGCAGCCAGACGACCGACAGCCGGGCCATTGTTGCCGGCAGCCACGGGCGCGGCAGGTGCAGCCGGCGCAGGGGCGGCGGCAGGAGCCGGGGCAGCCGTGGCGGCGGGAGCGGAAGCCGTACCGGCGGCGCCTTCATTGAGGGAGCCCAGCAGGGCGCCCACTTCCACGGTATCGCCTTCCTGCGCGACGATTTCAGCCAGCGCGCCAGCGGCCGGGGCCGGCACTTCCACCGTCACCTTGTCGGTTTCCAGCTCGACTAGGGGCTCATCGGCCGCGACGGCTTCGCCGGGCTTCTTGAACCACTTGCCGATGGTGGCCTCCGTCACGGATTCGCCGAGGGTAGGAACACGGATCTCGGTAGCCATGGGATCGCTTCTTTCTTTGAATTCAGTATGGATTCAGTGTCGATACAGCCAGGTTTCAGCCCGGAGGGTGCCCCGGCCTCAGCCGAGGGCTTCCTCCAGGAAGGCCTTGAGCTGGGCCAGATGCTTGGACATGAGGCCGGTGGCCGTGGCCGCCGAAGCCGGGCGGCCGGCATAGCGCACGCGCTGGCCACTGTGATGGCCCGTCTGCTCCACCACCCAATCCATGTAAGGCTGGATGAAGCTCCAGGCGCCCTGGTTCTTGGGCTCTTCCTGGCACCACACCACCTCGGCATTGGGGAAGCGCGAGAGGGTCTGCACAATGGTCTTGAGCGGCATCGGGTAGAGCTGCTCGACGCGCAGCAGATACACGTCCTTCACGCCGCGAGCTTCGCGATCTTCCAGCAGATCATAATAGACCTTGCCGGTGCAGAGCACGACGCGCCGGACCTTCTCATCCTTCACCAGCTCGACGCCCGCGATGTCCGGGTTGGTCTCCGCATGGTCCGGCATCACGCGGTGGAAGGAGGTGCCCTCCACCATGTCGGACAGGCTGGAGATTGCCTTCTTGTGACGCAGAAGGGATTTCGGCGTCATGAGAATGAGCGGCTTGCGGAACTCGCGCTTCAACTGCCGGCGCAAAATATGGAAGTAGTTGGCCGGGGTGGTGCAGTTCGCCACCTGCATGTTGTCTTCAGCGCAGAGCTGGAGATAACGCTCAAGGCGGGCGGAGGAATGCTCCGGCCCCTGCCCTTCATAGCCATGCGGCAGCAGGCACACGAGGCCGCTCATGCGCAGCCACTTGCGCTCACCCGAGCAGATGAACTGGTCGAACACCACCTGCGCGCCGTTTGCAAAGTCACCGAACTGGGCTTCCCACAGGGTCAGCGCATTCGGCTCGGAGAGCGAATAGCCATATTCAAAGCCCAGAACCGCTTCTTCCGAGAGCATCGAATTGATGACCTCGTAACGAGCCTGGTTCTCGGAAAGATGGTTGAAGGGCTTGTAGCGGGCCTCGGTCTCCTGGTCGGTCAGCACCGAATGGCGCTGCGAGAAGGTGCCACGCTCCACATCCTGGCCGGAAAGACGCACCGGGCGCCCTTCATCCAGCAGGGAACAGAAGGCCAGCGCCTCACCGGTGGCCCAATCAATTCCCTCGCCGGTCTCGATCGCCTTGCGGCGATTATCGAGGAAGCGCTTGATGGTGCGGTGGACATTGAAGCCCTCCGGCACGCTGGTGATCTTCTCGCCAATGGCCTTGAGCTTGTCGACGGACACACCGGTTTCGCCGCGACGCGGATCATCATCCTCGCGGGTCGCCTTCAGGCCCGACCAGCGACCGTCCAGCCAGTCCGCCTTGTTGGGCTTGTAGGCCTGACCGGCCTGATACTCGCCCTCAAGATGCTCTCGCCACTGGGCCCGCATGGTGTCCAGCTCGCCAGTGGCGATCACGCCTTCGGCCTCCAGCTTTCTGGCGTACAGCTCCAGCACGGAGGGGTGCTGACGGATGACCTTGTACATCAGCGGCTGGGTGAAGGCCGGCTCGTCGCCCTCATTATGGCCGAAGCGACGGTAGCAGAACATGTCGACGACGACAGGCTTGTGGAAGCGCTGGCGGAACTCCGTCGCCACCTTGGCGCAGAACACCACCGCTTCCGGGTCATCACCGTTACAATGCAGGATCGGGGCTTCAATCATCTTCGCCACATCGGAAGGATAGGGCGAAGAGCGCGAATAGCGTGGATTGGTGGTGAAGCCGATCTGGTTGTTGATGATGAAATGGATGGACCCGCCGGTGCGGTGTCCCTTCAGGCCGGAAAGGCCCAGACACTCAGCCACCACGCCCTGCCCGGCAAAGGCGGCATCGCCATGCAGCAGCAGCGGCAGCACCTGCACACGCTCGGTATCGTTGAACTGGTCCTGCTTGGCGCGCACCTTGCCCAGCACCACCGGGTCCACGATCTCAAGATGGGAGGGGTTGGCGGTCAGCGAGAGATGGACCTTGTTATGGTCGAACTCGCGATCAGACGACGCACCCAGATGGTACTTCACGTCACCCGAGCCTTCCACATCGTCCGGCGCCCAAGAGCCGCCTTTGAACTCGTGGAACAGCGCGCGATGCGGCTTGCCCATCACCTGCGTCAGCACGTTCAGGCGGCCACGGTGGGCCATGCCGAACACGATATCCTTCACGCCCAGATTGCCGCCGCGCTTGATGATTTGCTCCAGCGCGGGGATCAGGCTTTCACCGCCATCAAGGCCGAAGCGCTTGGTGCCGGTATATTTCACATCGAGGAACTTCTCGAAGCCCTCGGCCTCAACCAGCTTGTTGAGAATGGCGCGCTTGCCCTCGCGGGTGAAGGTGACTTCCTTGTCCGGCCCTTCAATGCGCTCCTGAATCCAGGCTTTCTCCTCGGGGGAGGAGATGTGCATGAACTCCACGCCCACATCCGCACAATAGGTGCGGCGCAGAATGGTCAGCATTTCACGCACGGTGGCGAACTCAAGACCCAGCACGTGATCAATGAAGATCTTGTGGTCGAGATCAGCCTCGGTGAAACCGTAGGAGGCCGGGTCCAGTTCCGGTGCCTCACGCGGCGGGGCAAGGCCCAGCGGGTCGAGATTGGCATGCAGATGACCGCGCATGCGATAGGCGCGAATCATCATCAGCGCCTTCACGGAATCGCGCGAGGCCTGCTGCACCTCCGCCTCCGAAAGGCTGGCGCCGGCTGTCTGAGCCTTGGCCTTGACCTTATCGGAAATTGCCTTTTCCACGTCGGCCCACTGGCCGTCCATGGCCGAAACCAGATCCCCCTTCGCATGAACCGGCCAGTTCGGCCGCTTCCAGGAGGCCCCACGCGCATTTTCGATGACCTGGTTCGGATCATCCTTCAGCGCCCCGAAAAAGGCCTGCCACTCGGCATCCACCGAGTTGGGGTCCTGCTCGTAGCGGGCATAGAGATCTTCGATCCAGGCGGCGTTGGCGCCATAGAGGAAGGAGGTAGAGAGAAAAACGTCGTTCTGTTCTGCGCGCGACATGGCTTCATCCCGGAAAGCTGCAGACCCTTCGTCCACCGCACGCCCATCGCGCGGGGAACACGGCCGACAGCCGCTGTCAGCCACAAAAGCGACGTTCGACCGGTGCCGAACGTCTGTTCACCCCTGCCCTGCTCGTGGCTGTTGCGGGCAAGGGCGCCTGGCACTTCAATTCGGGCCGGGTGGGAAACAGGTCAGGCTCACACCCATTCCCGTTTTCCAGACGGCCCCGCATGACCTCACCTGTCTTCGCCCACGATAAAGGCAAAAAACAGGGTTGGTCACACCATCTCTTCCACCCCACGCAATCTGTCCCCCAAAAGGCGCAGACTGCTCCATCTACCTGTACCCCAAAGGCCACAGGCTGGCCACCGCGTCCCGGCTGAAAGAAACCCGGAGGTTAACGCGGACCGCCCCGCTCTCCGGTCTCGGAGAGCGGGGCGGCAATTGGCCATCAGCCCTTCAGCACTTCCACCAGCGTCTTGCCGAGGCGTGCCGGAGACGGGGACACGCGGATGCCCGCGGCCTCCATGGCTGCGATCTTGTCTTCAGCACCGCCCTTGCCACCGGAAATGATGGCGCCGGCATGGCCCATGCGCCGGCCGGGAGGAGCCGTACGGCCGGCGATGAAGCCAACCATCGGCTTCTTGCGGCCCTTCTTGGCTTCATCAGCGATGAACTGGGCTGCTTCTTCCTCAGCGGAACCGCCGATCTCGCCGATCATCACGATCGACTCGGTCTTCGGATCGGCCAGGAACATTTCCAGCACGTCGATGAACTCGGTGCCCTTGACCGGGTCGCCGCCAATGCCGACAGCGGTGGTCTGGCCGAGGCCTTCCTGCGAGGTCTGGAACACCGCCTCATAGGTCAGCGTGCCGGAGCGCGAAACCACGCCCACGGACCCCTTGCGGAAGATGTTGCCGGGCATGATGCCGATCTTCGACTCACCCGCCGTCACGATGCCGGGGCAGTTGGGGCCGATGAGACGGGACTTGGAGCCCTCCAGCGCCCGCTTCACGCGCACCATGTCCATCACCGGAATGCCTTCCGTGATGCAGACGATGAGCGGGATTTCGGCGTCGATGGCTTCCAGAATGGCGTCAGCCGCGCCCGGAGGGGGCACATAGATGACGGAGGCATCAGCCCCGGTCTTCTCCTTGGCTTCGATCACGGTGTCGAACACCGGCAGGCCGAGATGGGTGGAACCGCCCTTGCCGGGGCTGGTGCCGCCCACGAACTGGGTGCCATAGGCGATGCCCTGCTCGGCGTGGAAAGTGCCGGTCTTGCCCGTGAAGCCCTGGGTGATGACCTTGGTATTGGCGTCAATCAGCACGGACATCACGCAACTTCCTTCTTCACAGCAGCCACGATCTTCTGCGCGGCGTCATCCAGATCATCGGCGGGAATCACGTTCAGGCCGCTCTCACGAATGATCTTCTTGCCTTCTTCCACATTGGTGCCTTCAAGGCGCACCACCAGCGGAACCTTCAGGCCCACGGCCTTCACCGCCGCCAGCACACCACGCGCGATCACGTCGCACTTCATGATGCCGCCGAAGATGTTGACCAGGATACCCTTCACATTCGGGTCCGAGGTGATGATCTGGAAGGCGGCCGTCACCTTCTCCTCATTGGCGCCACCACCGACGTCAAGGAAGTTGGCAGGCTCTTCGCCATACAGCTTGATGATGTCGAGGGTCGCCATGGCGAGACCCGCGCCATTCACCATGCAGCCAATGGTGCCGTCGAGCGCGATATAGGCCAGATCGTGCTTGGAAGCCTCGATCTCCTTCTCGTCCTCTTCGGTCAGGTCACGCAGCTCAGCCAGCTCCGGGTGACGGAACATGGCGTTGGAGTCGAACGAAACCTTGGCATCGAGAACCTTCAGCTCACCCTGCTTGGTGACGATGAGCGGGTTGATCTCGAGCATGGCCATGTCGGTATCGACGAAGGCTTCATAGAGCACGGCCACCAGCTTGCTGGCCTGCTTGGCCAGATCACCGGCAAGACCCAGAGCCTTGGCCACCTTGCGGCCATGGAAGCCCTGCACACCGGTTGCCGGGTCCACGGAGAAGGTGAGGATCTTCTCAGGCGTGCTGTGCGCCACTTCCTCGATATCCATGCCGCCTTCCGTGGAAACCACGAAAGCCACGCGGGAGGTTGCGCGGTCCACCAGCAGGGAGAGATAGAATTCCTTCTCGATGTCGGAGCCGTCTTCCAGATACAGGCGGTTCACCTGCTTGCCGGCCGGGCCGGTCTGGACGGTGACGAGAGTGTTGCCGAGCATCTGGTCAACGAAGGTCTTCACTTCGTCGATCGACTGGGCGAGGCGCACGCCGCCCTTCTCGCCGGCTTCGGCTTCCTTGAACTTGCCCTTGCCGCGGCCACCCGCGTGGATCTGGGACTTCACAACCCACAGCGGGCCACCCAGCTCATTGGCGGCAGCTTCCGCTTCTTCCGCCTTGAGCACGGCCACACCGCGCGAGACAGGCGCACCATATTTCTTCAGGAGCGCCTTGGCCTGGTACTCATGAATATTCATCTCTTCGTCCCCTGAGGGTTGCGAAGTGCCCCTTCCCCCCTGAACCGGCCCCGACCGCCCCGCACCACAAGCGTGGCCGCTGCGGTCTTCGGCCGACCTCCGTCCCAGTGTAGGTTCCATGCACGCCGGGTTTCACAGAAAGCCCGGCTTCATGGTTCCGAGGAGGGGAACTTTCGTCTCCTTCACCTCACCGGTGGCGTCACCGGCACGAAAACGGCGCCCCCGGAATGGAAGCGCCGCCATGGATCGAGATCACTTGCCCAAAGCGGGTGTGATCTTCTGACAGGCCCCCACCAATCCTTCGACGGCAGCGACCGATTTATCAAACATGGCCCGTTCTTCGTCGTCGAGCATGACTTCCACGACACGTTCCACGCCATGTGCGCCGATAATGGCTGGCACACCCACATAAAGCCCCTTGATGCCGAATTCACCCTCCAGATGAGCAGCGACAGGCAAAAGGCGCTTTTTATCCTTCAAATAGCTTTCCGCCATGGCGATAGCCGAGGCTGCCGGGGCATAGAAGGCAGAGCCGGTCTTCAGCAGTTCCACCACTTCGGCCCCGCCATTGCGGGTGCGTTCCACAATGGCGTCAACCCTCTCCTGACTGCTCCAGCCCATGCGGATCAGATCCGGCACGGGAATGCCCCCCACGGCGGAATAGCGCACGAGCGGCACCATGGTATCGCCATGCCCGCCCATGACAAAGGCGGTGACATCCTCCACGGAAACACCGAATTCTTCTGCCAGAAAATGCCGGAAACGAGCTGAATCCAGAACGCCGGCCATGCCCACCACCTTGCGGGCGGGCAGGCCCGAGGCCTGCTGCAATGCCCAAACCATGGCGTCCAGCGGATTGGTGACGCAAATGACGAAGGCATCGGGAGCATATTTGGCAAGGCCAGCGCCCACCTGCTCCATGATCTTCAGATTGACGGAAAGAAGATCATCGCGGCTCATGCCCGGCTTGCGCGGCACACCGGCGGTGACGATGACAACCTTGGCCCCGGCAATAGCCTCATAGGTGCTGGCGCCGGTGAAGCTGGCATCAAAGCCGGCAATGGGGGCAAGCTGCGCCAGATCCAGCGCCTTGCCTTGCGGCACGCCGTCCGCCACATCGCACAGAACGATGTCACCCAGATTTTTCAAGCCGGCAAGCAAAGCGAGTGTGCCGCCGATCTGGCCGGCCCCGATGAGGGCGATCTTGTTGCGGGCCATACCATTGTCCCTGGAAATGAGCCTGCGTGCGGCGGCACGTCATAAGCGGGGCCTGACTACTCCCATCCGACAAGGGGTTCAAGCCACGCAGGCTGCACAAAAAGTGGCATAGGCTGCGCGCGCGCTCCAGGAAGGCGTTTGAAACAGCTAAAAAGCATCAAAATACCGCCACGCAGGCATGCGGACATTATGTCGCAGAGCTTGATTTGCAACCGTGCAAGGTACCCCCACCGAAAGGGGAACGGGAAATGCGGGCGCTGAAACATGAGCCGGCACAATCCCCAGAAAATCCTCGCCACTCCTCCTTCCGCCGCACCCAAAAGCGACATTTTGCGAATCTCTCTACACAGGCGTCACCATCCGGCACCCCATTGCCCCGACTGCGGAGCACCTCTCCACAGCGGAAAAGAAGCAACCCGTGGACAAAAATGCAGACTCGATACAACCATTGAGCGCAATTCTGTCGCGGGAGATTTTCTTGAAAACCTTCATTCTGGCCATGTGCCTGACTGTCGCCCTGCCACTGACATATGGCCCAGTCCTTGGCATCGCACCCGCCCATGCCGCCAACAAGCCTTGCTCCGGCAAGAAGGGCGGAGTCGATTATTGCCGAGGCGACAAGTTCGTTTGCAAGGACGGCTCAACCAGCGCCTCCCGGAAGGCATGCAAGGGCTATCCCCGGCGCTAAGCATGCGCCTTCAGGGCCAGCCAATAAAAAAACCCTCCCGCGCAAACGGGAGGGTTTTTCATGTCAGGGCTCAGCCTCTGGCCATTCAGCCGGCGTCGGGCGCAATATCCATGGCCGGCGCGATGGCGGTGCTGAAGGCGAGATGGTCACCTTCCAGAGCCACCTGCACATTCGAGCCATCCATCACCTCCCCAGCGAGGATCTTCTCAGCCAATGGGTCCTGAACCAGCTTCTGGATGGTGCGCTTCAGTGGGCGCGCACCATAGGCCGGGTCATACCCCTTGTCGGCAAGGAAGCTGCGCGCCTCAGGAGACAGGGAGATGGTGATCTTGCGATCCTCCAGCAGCTTGCGCAGACGTCCCATCTGGATATCGACGATATTGTCCATCTGCTCCCGCTTCAGGCGGTGGAACATGACAATCTCATCAATACGGTTGATGAACTCAGGGCGGAAATGATGCCGCACCGCCTCCATCACCAGATTATAGGCCTCCTCATCGGCCACCACCTTCTCACCTTCCGCGCCCGGCACCTGGAAGCCCATGGGCTGGCGCGGGTCCGCAAGGAACTCGGCGCCAAGGTTTGAGGTCATGACGATCAGCACATTGCGGAAGTCCACCGTGCGCCCCTGCCCGTCTGTCAGGCGACCGTCATCCAGCACCTGAAGCAGCACGTTGAAGACATCCGGGTGAGCCTTCTCCACTTCGTCGAACAACACCACCTGATAGGGGCGACGCCGCACGGCTTCAGTCAGCGCACCACCCTCATCGTAGCCGACATAGCCGGGAGGGGCACCGATAAGCCGGCTGACGGAGTGCTTCTCCATATATTCCGACATGTCGATGCGGACCATCGCGGTCTCGTCGTCGAACAGGAACTCGGCCAGAGCCTTGGTCAGCTCGGTCTTGCCCACGCCGGTGGGGCCGAGGAAGAGGAAAGAGCCGATCGGCCGGTTGGGGTCCTGCAAACCGGCACGGGCGCGCCGCACCGCAGTAGACACCGCCGCCACAGCCTCGGACTGGCCCACCACACGCTTGGCCAGCTCCAGTTCCATACGCAACAGCTTGTCGCGCTCACCTTCCAGCATCTTGTCCATCGGCACGCCGGTCCAGCGCGAGACGACCCCGGCGATATGGTCGGGCGTCACCGCCTCTTCCAGCGTGCCGCCGCCATTGGCCTCCGCCGTTTCCACATCCTCCAGCTTCTTTTCCAGTTCGGGAATCACCGAATAGGTCAGTTCACCGGCCTTCTGATATTCACCCTTGCGCTGGGCGGCTGCGAGATCGGCGCGGGCCTGATCCAGCTTGGCCTTCAGCGTGGTGGCTTCACCCAGCTTCTCCTTCTCCGACTTCCACTTGGAGGTGAGGACGGACGCCTTCTCCTCCAGCTCGGCCAATTCCTTTTCCAGCTTCTTGAGCCGGTCCTTAGAGGCCGCATCGGTCTCCTTCTTCAGAGCTTCCTGCTCAATGCGCAGGCGCACGATCTCACGGTCGAGATTGTCCAGCTCCTCCGGTTTGGAATCGACCTGCATCCGCAGGCGGGAGGCGGCCTCGTCCATCAGGTCGATTGCCTTGTCCGGCAGGAAGCGATCCGTGATGTAGCGGTTGGAGAGCATCGCCGCCGAAACCAGCGCCGAATCGGTGATGCGCACGCCGTGATGCAGCTCATACTTCTCCTTCAGGCCACGCAGGATGGAGACGGTATCCTCCACCGTGGGTTCCGTGACGAAGACAGGCTGGAAACGACGGGCAAGTGCCGGGTCCTTCTCCACATGCTTGCGATATTCATCCAGCGTGGTTGCACCAACGCAATGCAGCTCACCGCGCGCCAGAGCGGGCTTCAGCAGATTGGAGGCGTCCATCGCGCCATCCGATTTGCCCGCGCCCACCAGCGTGTGCATCTCATCAATGAACAGAATGATGCCGCCTTCCGCCGCCTCGATTTCGGAGAGCACGCTTTTCAGGCGTTCCTCGAACTCCCCGCGATATTTCGCACCGGCGATCAGCGCGCCCATGTCGAGCGCCAGAAGGCTCTTGCCTTTCAGGCTCTCCGGCACGTCGCCATCCACGATGCGACGGGCGAGCCCTTCCACGATTGCAGTCTTGCCGACGCCGGGCTCACCAATGAGCACCGGATTGTTCTTGGTGCGACGGGCCAGCACCTGAATGGTGCGGCGGATTTCCTCGTCTCGTCCAATCACCGGGTCAAGCTTGCCATCGCGGGCAGCCTGAGTGAGATCACGCGCAAACTTCTTCAGCGCATCATAGGCATTCTCAGCCGTTGCGGTATCCGCAGTGCGGCCCTTGCGCAGCGCCTCAATGGCGGTATTCAGATTCTGCGGCGTCACACCCGCGCGGGCGAGAATCTTGCCGGCTTCGGTTTCTTTCTCAATGGTCAGCGCCAGCAGCAGGCGCTCAACCGTCACATAACCATCACCGGCCTTCTTGGCGGCCTGTTCAGCCGCCTCAAACACCTTGGCGAGCTGGGTGCTGAGATAAACCTGCCCCGAACCGCCGGAAACCTTCGGCAGCTTGTTCAGCGCCGCTTCCACATCGGTGCGCACCTGCGCGGGGTTGCCGCCCGCACGCTGGATGAGGCCGGCGCACAGCCCCTCCTGATCGTCCATCAGCACCTTGAGAAGGTGCTCGGGCGTAAATTGCTGATGGCCTTCGCGCACCGCCAGAGACTGGGCGGACTGAATGAAGCCGCGCGAACGCTCGGTATAGATTTCGAAATTCATAAGACCCCTCCACTTCGCGAGCCCACCTTGCTGTGAAGCGAAGGCCCGCGCCGGAATACGGCCCCGGCATCCCCGGCAACCGCTGCATGGGCCAGAAGCCCTGCTGTTGCTCATGTGGGTGTGGCATCGCTGCAACGGAAGGGGCCTTCAGGGAAAATCGAAACAGAAAATCCCAACCGGCATATGACCTGCCCCATGAGCCGCCCCATGAGCGCACCCTGAGCCCGCCCTGAGCCCGCCCTTGACCGACCTTGACCGACCTGGCTTCAGAAGCCGAAATCTGGTGGCCCGTCACCGGCTACAGGAAAGACCCGCACCATGCCCTATTCCGGCGCAACCGTTACCGCCCTCTTTCGCCACCCGGTGAAGGGCCTTTCGCCCGAGCCTCTGGAACAGGTGGAACTGAAGGCCGGCGCATATTTCCCCGAGGATCGCCTCTATGCGGTGGAGAATGGCCCCAGCGGCTATGATCCCTCAGCCCCCGCCTTCCGCCCCAAGACGGCCTATCTCATGCTGATGCGCCATGCCCGCCTGGCCGCGCTGCACAGCCGCTATGATTCCGCCTCGGCCACTCTGGTGCTGGCGCGCAATGGCGTGGAAGTGGTGCGCGGCCAGCTCACCACCCCGGAAGGCTGCCGCGCCATCGAGGATTTCCTCACCGGCTATATGGGCCTGGATGCAGCAGGCCCACTGCGTATTCTGGCAGCCCCGCCACAAGGCTTCCGCTTCATGGATTCGGCGAAACACGGTTTCGTCTCCCTGCTGAATCTCGCCACGGTGCGGGCACTGGGGGAAGAGATGGGCGCGCAGCCCGATCCGCTACGGTTCCGTATGAATATTCATCTGGATGGCTGGCCGGCCAATGCCGAGCTGGATCTGGTGGGGCGTCAGATCCGGCTGGGCCAGGCCCGCCTTACCTTGCTCAAGCGTACGGTGCGGTGCCCCGCCACGCAGGTGAACCCGCAGACCGCCGCGCGCGACATGGATATTCAGCAGGCCCTGCGCACCGCATGGGGGCATATGGATTGTGGCGTTTACGCCCGCGTGGATGAAGGTGGCATGGTACGGCCCGGCGACCCCATCATTCTTGAGCCGGCGCGCAGAACAGAGGATTCCGGTTCAAACTGACATAAATCTTTTGAAAAGGCGCTTTATAGGGCGAAATGTGCACTTCGCGCGCCATTCTGGCGGGCGGGAGCCTCTTGCAGCAGCCAGCCTTTTGCGGGGAAAGCATGTCGAGCACCGCCTCCTCCTCCAGCACGGAGCGCACCTATAATGTGCTGTTTCTGTGCACCAAGAATGCCGCCCGGTCCATCATGGCAGAAGCTATTCTGAACCGGCACGGCGCAGGGCGTTTCCGGGCCTTTTCCGCCGGCACCCACCCTGCGGAAAGCGTTCATCCGCTGACTTTGGTCACCCTTTCGCGGCTGGGCTACGACACCACCGGCCTCGCTCCCAAAAGCTGGCACGAATTTGAAGGCTTTGGCGTACCGCGTCTGGATTTCGTCTTCACCGTCTGTGATGACGCCGCCGGCGAGGACTGCCCGGTGTGGCCCGGTCACCCGATGACAGCCCATTGGGGCATTGAGAACCCTGCGCGCGTGGAAGGCAGCGAGATGGAGAAGGAAGCCGCCTTCAGCCGCGCCTACAACTTCCTGAAGAACCGTATCACCGTGTTCGACAACCTGCCCATCGACACGCTGGACCGGCTGGCCCTGCAATCTCGCCTGATGGCCATTGGCCATATGGACGGCGCCAGCCCGGATGCCAAGGCCGACTGAGCCTCTCCAAAGGCCACCAGCCTGCACACACCCATTTAACAAGATACGCGCGAGCGCGCGCGTATCTTTGTATAAAAGCATCCCCCTTCAGCCCCCTGTGACTTGACCTTCAGCCCTGCCCGGCGCACTAGAGGGCATGGAACCGGCAAGCCTTGTCCTTTTTGCGGTTGCGCTCGCTCTCGCAGCGGCCCTACCGGGCCCGGCCGTTGTCGCGCTGGTGGCGCGCACGCTGGCGCGTGGCCGCACGGGCTCCACAGCCTTCATATTCGGCATCGTGCTGGGGGATGTCATCTGGCTGGCCATGGCCATTCTGGGCCTTGCCGCACTGGCCGCAACCCTTGGCCCGCTCTTCACCCTGGTGCGGCTGGCAGGGGCCGCTTATCTGCTGTTTCTGGCCTGGCGACTGTGGACGGCCCGCGGCCAAAACGCGATCCTCCAACTACCGGCCGAAACCGCATGCCCGAACGCGCCGGACAGAAATGCCACCCGCAAGGCCCTCAGCGGATTTTTCGGCGGCTTGGCGCTGACCCTAGGCAACCCGAAAACCATCGCCTTCTATCTCGCCCTGCTGCCCACCCTGCTGGACATGAACCGGGTTTCCCTGCCCGGTTTTCTGGAGTTGAGCGCCATCATCACTCTGGTGCTGCTGATGATCCTCTCCTCCTATGTTTATCTGGCCGACAGGGCCCGCCGCTTCATCGCCACCCCGCGCGCCATCCGCCTGCTGAACCGCCTGTGCGGAACCGCCATGGCCGGCGCGGCGGTATCCGTGGCCACCCGATAAATGTTTGCGCTAGGTTCTCCCATGCGCCGCCAACCGATTCGAGACCTTCATGTCTGAGCCCATGCCCGAAGCCTCCCCCGAGTCCTATGATGCCCAGTCCATTCAGGTGCTGCGCGGGCTGGATGCCGTGCGCAAGCGTCCGGGCATGTATATCGGCGATACGGATGACGGCTCCGGCCTGCACCATATGGTGTATGAGGTGGTGGATAACGCCATTGACGAAGCCTTGGCCGGCTATGCCCATGAGGTGACTGTCACCCTCAATGCCGACGGCTCCGTGACCGTGACGGATGACGGACGCGGCATTCCCACCAATATCCACCCGGAAGAAGGGGTTTCCGCCGCCGAGGTCATCATGACCCAGCTTCATGCCGGCGGAAAATTCAACCAGAACTCCTACAAGGTCTCCGGCGGCCTGCATGGGGTGGGTGTCTCGGTGGTGAATGCACTCTCCACCCGGCTGGATCTGACCATCTGGCGTGATGGCAAGGAGCATTTCCTGCGCTTCCGCCATGGCGAGGCCGAAGCGCCGCTGGTGGTGCGCGGCGAGGCCCCCGAGGGCAAACGCGGCACCATGGTGACCTTCCTGCCCAGCCCGGAAACCTTCACCCGCATTGAATTCGATTATGGCACGCTGGAACATCGCCTGCGTGAACTGGCCTTCCTGAATTCCGGCGTCCGCATTCTGCTGACCGACGCGCGCGGCCCCGAGCCGGTACGTGAGGAGCTGCATTATGAAGGCGGTGTGGAAGCCTTCGTGAAATATCTCAATCGCGCCAAAAGCCCACTGCTCGAGAACCCTGTCGTCATCCGTGCGGAAAAGGATGGCATCATGGTGGAGGCTGCCCTCTCCTGGACAGATGGCTACCATGAGAATGTGCTCTGCTTCACCAACAACATTCCCCAGCGGGATCGCGGCACCCACTTCACCGGCTTTGCCGCCGCGCTGACCCGCCAGGTGCTTGGCTATGCCTCCTCCTCCGGCATCTCCAAGAAGGAAAAGGTGGACCCCACCGGCGAGGACTGCCGCGAGGGGCTCACCGCCGTGCTGTCCGTAAAGGTGCCGGACCCCAAATTCTCCTCCCAGACGAAGGACAAGCTCGTCTCCTCCGAAGTGCGCCCGGTGGTGGATTCGGTGGTGAGCGAGGCGTTGGCCAACTGGTTCGAGGAAAACCCCAACGAGGCCAAATCCGTCATCGGCAAGGTGGTGGAAGCAGCCGCCGCGCGTGAGGCCGCCCGCAAGGCCCGCGACCTCACCCGCCGCAAAAGCCCGCTGGATGTCGCCTCCCTGCCCGGAAAGCTGGCCGACTGCCAGGAGCGGGATCCGGCCAAATCCGAACTCTTCCTCGTCGAGGGTGACTCGGCAGGCGGGTCCGCCAAGCAGGGGCGTGATCGCGCCTTTCAGGCCGTGCTGCCGCTACGCGGCAAGATTCTGAATGTGGAGCGCGCGCGCTTCGACAAGATGCTCTCATCCGAGCAGGTCGGCACGCTCATCACCGCACTGGGCACCGGCATTGGGCGCGAAGACTTCAATATCGAGAAGCTGCGCTACCACAAGATCATCATCATGACCGACGCCGACGTGGACGGCGCCCATATCCGCACTCTGCTGCTCACCTTCTTCTTCCGCCAGATGCCGGAGATTGTAGAGCGGGGCTATCTCTATATTGCTCAGCCTCCGCTCTACAAGGTCACGCGTGGTAAGTCCGAGACCTATCTGAAAGACGAGAAGGCGCTGGAAGATTACCTCATCACCGCCGGGCTGGATGAGGCAGCACTTGTCACCGCCAGCGGTGAAACCCGCACCGGGGCTGATCTGGCCCATCTGGTGGAGGCATCACGGCAGATGCGCGCGGCACTCCACACACTGCATCCGCGCTATAACCGGGCGGTGGTGGAACAGGCCGTGCTGGCGGGCGCGCTGGATGGCGCGGTGATCGGAGATCTGGAATCTGCCGGCTCTGTCGCCGCCGAGGTCGCCAGGCGGCTGGATATTCTGGCCGAGGATATTGAGCGCGGCTGGGAAGGGCTTGCGGATGAAAGCGGCTTCACCTTCACCCGCACGGTGCGCGGTGTAAAGGAAGTGGTACGCTTGGACGCCGCCTTCCTCGCCACCCCCGAAGCCCGCCGGCTCGATACGCTGGCGCACAATCTTGACGGGGTGTTCACCGCCCCCGCCGTGCTCCGTCGCAAAAGCGATGAACAGATGCTCTACGGCCCCGCCGACCTGTTCGACGCCGTGACGGATTCCGGCCGCAAGGGGCTTTCCCTCCAGCGCTACAAAGGACTGGGGGAGATGAACCCCGACCAGCTCTGGGAAACCACGCTGGATATCAATGCCCGCTCGCTGTTGCAGGTGCGCGTGAAGGAAGGCGCTGCGGCGGATGATCTGTTCAACCGCCTCATGGGTGATGTGGTGGAACCGCGCCGCGAATTCATTCAGGAAAATGCGCTGAAGGCCAGCGTGGACGTGTGAGGTAGCGGCATGGAACAGACGACCCGCATCGGCATTGTCACCATTTCGGATCGCGCCAGCAGCGGCGCCTATGAGGACAAGAGCGGGCCGGCCATCCGCGCCTGGCTGGAGCAGGCCATCACCTCGCCCTGGCAAGCCGAGTACCGGGTGATTCCCGATGGCTTCGACAGTGTGCGCGATACATTGCTGACTCTGTGTGACACCGAGAAGCTGGACCTGATCTGCACCACTGGCGGCACCGGCCCCGCCCCGCGAGACCTGACCCCCGAAGCCATGGCGGCGATCATTGAAAAGCCCCTGCCCGGCTTTGGCGAGCAGATGCGGCGCATCAGCCTGAATGAAGTGCCCACCGCGATTCTCTCGCGGCAGGAAGCCGGAGTGCGCGGCCAAACGCTGATTGTGAATCTGCCTGGAAAGCCAGCCTCCATCGCCACCTGCCTTGGGGCGGTATTCCCGGCTATTCCCTTTTGTCTGGATCTGATCGGCGCCGCCCGTATCGAGACTGATCCGGCTTTCTGCGCCGCTTTCCGCCCCAAAGGGGCCTGAACCCGCAGAAGACAAGAAACAGCGGGTTCAGGCGGCCCCAAGCGTTTCCAAACCGCAGCAGCGACAAGAACCCCCGTCGCTGCGCGCTTTGATTGTGCCTGTGCCTACAGCACCATGATGCCCTGGCGCTGGGCTTCACTTTCCGGTTCAACATGAATGGTGACGATGGTGTCATCCAGCTCCGCATCGAAAGCCTTTTCGATGCGGTCGCAGATGGCGTGAGCATCCACCACCTTCATTTCACCCGGCACCACGAGATGGAATTCTACAAATGTGATTCGTCCGGCATGCCGGGTACGCAGATCATGAGCCTCCAGCGCACCTTCGCCATGCAGCGCCACCAGCTCGCGCATGCGGGCCACCATCTCCTGAGGTGCGGCTTCATCCATCAGCCCGCCGACGGATTCGCGCATCAGCCCCCAGCCCATCCAGAGAATATTGAGCGCCACCAGCCCGGCGATGATCGGATCCAGCTCGGCCCAGCCCGTTAATGGCACCAGAACGAAGCCCGCCAGAACACCAATCGAAGTGATGACATCCGCCAGAAGATGCTTACCATCTGCGGTCAGAGCCGGCGAACGATGCCGACGCCCCAGACGCAGCAGATACCAGCACCACACCACATTGATAACAGTGGCCGCCCCGTTCAGAACAATACCCTGCCACGGATCATCCGGCATCTGCGGGTTCAGATAGCCGAAATAAGCCTCACGCAGAATGGTGATGGCCGCCACAATGACCAGCACCCCTTCCACAACAGCAGAGAGATATTCCGCCTTGGTGTGCCCATAGGGGTGATTATCGTCTGCCGGGCGGTTGGCCACGGCCAGCGCAACCAGCGCAACGGCAGAGGCGGCAACATTGATGATGCTTTCAAGCGCATCAGACAACAATGCAACCGAGCCTGTGACATACCAGGCCAATGCCTTCAGCCCCAGCACCACAATGCCAATCACCACACTGGCACCGGCCACGAGCATGATCTTGCGGTTCATCGCCCTTCCTATCTCCCAAAACCGGCCCGCAGCGGCTGGCGAAATGCTGGCTGTTCCACGGACGACGGCTGCACTTTCGCGTTCCGAGAAAACGGAACTGTGACATTCCCTGTCTGCCCACTCGAATCTCGGCATTTATTCCGATAAGGGCATCAACCCGCCAGAGGCCAGGTTTCACAGGCGTTTCACCTGCATGACGGCATGCAGCCGGAACAGGGCTACAGATGCAAACACCACCCGTGCCGTAAAGCAGGGTGGTGCTTCGTTTCAAACCAGCCCGATCTTGCGACCAGGCTCATAAATTTCACTCGGCAGCCTTGGCCGGCACATCAGCCGCCATCTTGGCTTCCGCATCTTCCTGTGTTTTCAGCACATCCGGGTGCGGCATGGAAATGATGTTGTAGCCGGAATCGACGAAATGCACTTCGCCGGTGACACCCGTGGACAGATCTGACAGCAGATAAAGGGCCGACTTGCCCACTTCCTCAATCGAAACAGTCCGGCGCAAGGGCGCATGGCGCTTCTGATAATTGAACATCAGACGGGCATCGGAGATGCCAGCCCCCGCAAGGGTGCGGACCGGCCCGGCCGAAATGGCATTGACCCGGATGCCCTCTCCGCCAAAATCAGCGGCGAGATAACGCACGGAAGCCTCAAGCGCCGCCTTGGCCACGCCCATCACATTGTAATTGGGCATCACGCGCGTGGCACCGCCATAAGTCAGCGTGATGAGCGAACCGCCATGGGTCATGAGCGCAGCAGCACGCTTGGCAATTTCCGTAAAGGAGAAGCAGGAAATCACCATGGTGCGTGAGAAATTCTCACGCGAGGTATCTGCGTAGCGGCCCTTCAGCTCCGACTTGTCGGAGAAAGCCACGGCATGCACCAGAAAATCAATGCTGCCCCAGGTTTCCTTGAGCGTCTCAAAAACCGCATCCACGCTGCCGAGATCTTCCACATCGCATGGCAGCAGAATGGAAGCACCGACGCTTTCCGCCAGCGGACGCACCCGCTTGGCCATGCCTTCGCCCTGATAGGTGAAAGCCAGTTCTGCTCCCTGCGCCGCCAGCGCCTTTGCAATGCCCCAGGCAATGGAATGGTCGTTGGCCACGCCCATCACCAGGCCGCGCTTGCCTTTCATCAGGTCCTGCATCACCCACCCTCAGAGCGCGATAGTTTCAGAAGGCAGGCACAGCCCGCCCTTCTCCCAAGCCGATAGCAGACCATGACGGCTTGCACCACGGGGGAGCCCCTCACCTCTCGCAACGAAAAATGACAAGGCAATCGCACGGCCCGCCCGTTTCCCCTTACGGGCCGTGTCGAAAACCTCAGGCATCCACATGCTTCAGAACAAGGCTGGCATTGGTGCCGCCAAAGCCGAAACCATTGGAAAGAACATGGCCCAGCTTCGCATTGTCCACCCGCTTGCGCAGAATGGGCATGTCGGCAAAGGCCGGATCAATCTCTTCGATATTGGCGCTTTCGCAGATGAAATCATTCTGCATCATGAGGATCGAATAGATCGCCTCATGCACGCCGGTCGCCCCTTGCGAATGGCCGGTAAGCGACTTGGTGGCGGAAATGGGCGGGCAATTATCGCCGAATACAGCGCGAATCGCCTCGATTTCCTTCAGGTCGCCCACGGGCGTGGAGGTCGCATGGGGGTTGATATAATCAATCGGGGCCTTGATGCCCGCCATGGCCAGCTTCATCGCCCGTTCTGCGCCTTCACCGGAGGGCGCCACCATGTCCACGCCATCAGATGTCGCGCCATAGCCGACGATCTCGGCATAAATCTTCGCGCCACGGGCCTTGGCGTGCTCCAGCTCTTCCAGAACCAGAACGCCGGCACCGCCGGAAATCACGAAGCCATCGCGATTCGCATCATAGGCGCGGGAAGCGACCTGCGGGCGATCATTATAGCCGGAGGACATCGCGCCCATGCCGTCGAACAGCACGGAAAGGGTCCAGTGCAGGTCTTCGCAGCCACCGGCGAAGATGATATCCTGCTTGCCATACTGGATCAGCTCATAAGCATTGCCGATACAGATGTTGGTGGTCGCGCAGGCGGCCGAGATGGAGTAGCTCAGCCCCTTGATCTTGAACCAGGTGGAAAGCGTGGCCGACGCCGTGGAGGCCATGGCCTTCGGCACCGCGAAGGGGCCCACGCGCTTGGGGCCCTTGGTGCGGGTGGTATCAGCCGCATCCACGATGGTCTTGGTGGACGAACCACCCGAGCCCATCACGAGGCCGGTGCGGATATTGGAAACCTCGGTTTCCTCCAGCCCGGCATCGGCGATCGCCTGCTCCATGGCCACATGGTTCCAGGCGGTTCCGCCGCCATGGAAGCGCATGGCGCGGCGGTCAACCACCTCTTCGGCATTCAGGGTCGGCTTGCCATGCACCTGCGAGCGGAAACCCAGCTCGGCATAGTCATCGGCAAAGGAAATGCCGCTCCTGGCCTCGCGCAGGCTGGTCAGCACCTCCTGCGTGTTGTTGCCGATGGATGAGACGATCCCCATCCCCGTGACGACGACGCGCCGCATGTCATATCCCCATTGGAAAAGGTGGCCAAAGGCGAAGGCTGTGGGCGGCCCGGATCAGGCGCCCGAGGCCCCCGTCGCCGGTGCGGCCTCAGCCTGAAACAGGCCGACCCGCAAATCCTTGGCGCGATAGATCACCTCGCCATCGGCCTCGACCCAGCCATCAGCAATGCCGAGCACCAGCTTGGAGCGCATCACACGCTTGAATTCCACGCCATAGACCACCTTCTTGACGGAAGGCAGAACCTGGCCGGAAAATTTCAGCTCGCCCAGCCCCAGTGCGCGCCCGCGCCCCGGCGAACCGAGCCAGCCGAGGAAAAAGCCCACCATCTGCCACAGGGCATCCAGCCCCAGGCAACCGGGCATCACCGGATCACCCTTGAAATGGCAATCGAAGAACCAAAGGTCCGGATTCACGTCGAGCTCCGCCCGCATGAAGCCCTTGCCATATTCGCCGCCGGTCTCGGAAATCTCGGAGATGCGGTTGAACATGAGCATGGGCGGCAGCGGCAGTTGCGCATTGCCCGGCCCGAAAAGCTCGCCACGCCCACATGCGAGGAGATCCTCAAACTCGAAACTGTTCTTCCGCTCCGCCATTCTAAGCTGTGTCGCCTTCTGCCCATCTAGGGTCGTTGCCATTGAGCCATGAGGCCCACCCCCGGAACCGGAAGCGCGCCCTCAGTACCATAGGCATGGGCCCGCTCAAAGTCATGAAAGCGTCACGGGGGGCATAACTGGCCAGTTTCTCCCCCGCCAACCCCTCTCAAGGCCGTAGAAAGAATGCGGCGCATATATGTTTTGCCGGCTTTTCAACCATGATCTTTCTTGTACTTCTCCAGCATTGCGTTCAAATGCCAAGACTTCAACTTCCCATCACGCGCGCCAGTCAGCTCTGCCCTGTGCGCATCCGTTTCATGAGGAATTGCATGGCCATTCTGAAGGAATTCAAGGAATTCGCCGTCAAGGGCAATGTCGTGGATCTTGCCGTTGGCGTTATCATCGGTGCAGCCTTCGGCAATATTGTCACCTCCATCGTGGGGGACATTTTCATGCCGCTGATCGGCGCTGTGGCCGGCGGGCTGGATTTTTCCAATTATTTTCTGCCCTTATCCTCTGCCGTGACAGCGGACAATCTTGCAGATGCGAAAAAGCAGGGCGCAGTTCTGGCCTATGGCCACTTCATCACCATCGCCATCAATTTTTTGATTGTTGCAGCCATTTTGTTTCTGCTGGTGCGCGGCATCAATACATTGCGGCGCACGGCTGAGGACAAGGCCGCAGCAGAACCGCCCGCCCCGTCTCAGGAAGAAATACTGCTGACCGAGATTCGCGACCTGCTCGCGAAGGATGTCGCCCGCAAATAAGATCGACTCACATCTGTCCACACCCGGCGCACGGAATATAACGGGCCGGGTGTGGATATCTTGAAAAGAAGCGTGGTGCCGGCTCAGCGCGGGTCCGTTTCAGCGTGCATCCACGCCCACCGCATCACGCACATGGGTGAAACCATCCGCCTTCAGAAGCGCGGCTAGCTCGCTCTTGATCCGCATCACCAGATCCGGGCCATGATAGACCATGGCTGAATAGAGCTGCACGAGGCTCGCTCCCGCCCGGATCTTGGCGTAGGCATCCGCGCCGGAGGCGACGCCGCCCACGCCGATCAGGGGCAGGCGTCCATCCAGCAGGCGATAGAGCGCGGCAAGCCGCTCCGTGGAAAGCGCCATCAGCGGCTTGCCGGAGAGCCCACCCGTCTCGCCCTTGTGCGCGCTTTTCAGGCTGTCAGGGCGCGACAATGTGGTGTTGCCCATGATGACACCATCCACGCCTGTCTCAAGCGCGACGGCAGCCACGTCATTCAACCCCGCATCATCCAGATCCGGCGCCACTTTCACCAGTAGCGGCGGACGGGCGCAAGCCTCCGGCTGCAAGCTGTTCCGCGTTTCCAGAACAGCGCGCAGCAGGCCGGCCATTTCCTCACGCGCCTGCAAGGAGCGCAGGCCGGGTGTGTTGGGAGAAGAAATGTTGCACACCAGATAATCCGCCAGCCCTGCCGTGGCTGAAACGCCCGCCACATAATCGGCGATGGCGTCTGTGCTTTCCTTGTTCTTCCCGACATTGGCCCCGACAATGCCGCCGCGCCCGGCCTTGCGACGCGCGGACAGGCGCTCCACAAAGGGAGCCAGCCCCTCGCTATTGAAGCCGAAGCGATTGATGACCGCCTCATCCTCCTCCAGCCGGAACAGGCGCGGCTTGGGGTTTCCAGGTTGCGGGCGCGGCGTCACCGTCCCCGCTTCCACAAAGCCGAATCCCAGATCCAGCACCGCATCCACCACTTCGGCATTCTTGTCGAAGCCGGCGGCGAGGCCGATGGGGTTGGGAAAATCCATACCCCACAGACGGGTGTTGAGAACCGGATTGTCCCGCCCGGCATAACGCGGCGCAAGGCCCCGGCGCATGGCGGCGATGGCAAGGCCATGGGCCTGCTCCGGGGTAATGGCGCGCAGCAGCGGCCGGGCAAGGGCGTAAAGGCTCATATCATTCACTCGCCCGTGGTGGCGGCGCCCCCATGGGCCTTGGACCAAGCGTGCGGATCATGCAGGAAGGACTCGATCCGGTCGATCTCGGAGGCCGAAAAACGGTTCATCGTCTTCACTTCAGCCAGCACATCCCACCAGGTGGCCAGGCGGTGCAGGCTGAGGCCCGCCTCATCCAGAATGCCGGAAGCCTCGGAGAAAATGTCGTAATAGAAGAACACGAAGCAGTGCGAACAGGTCGCGCCAGCCGTGCGCAGCGCATTCACGAAGGTGACCTTGGAGCGCCCGTCGGAGGTGAGATCCTCCACCAGAAGCACGCGCTGGCCGGGGGTCAGGTGCCCCTCGATCTGCGCATTGCGACCGAAGCCCTTGGGCTTCTTGCGCACATATTGCATGGGCAGCATCATGCGGTCCGCCACCCAGGCAGCGAAGGGAATGCCCGCCGTTTCACCGCCGGCCACAGCGTCGAACTGCTCGAAGCCAACATCGCGATACAGGGTGGAAATGCCGAAATCCACCAGCGTCTGACGCACGCGGGGGAAGGAAATCAGCCGACGGCAATCAATATAGACAGGGCTGGCCCAGCCAGAGGTGAAGATGAAGGGATCGCCGGAGGAAAAGCGCACGGCCTCCACTTCCAGCAGCATCCGCGCGGTTTGCTTGGCAATGGTTTCCTTGTCGGGAAAGGCAGTGACATTCGCCATGTGGGCAGGCCCCTTGAGTGTGTCTTCGTTAAATCTGTCTCACGCGCATATATCAGAGCCGCGCCCGCGCGACACCCCGCACCGTGCATATGTCACACGCATGTTGTCGCCCGTCGCAAGCACGAAAAAGCCTCTCCCGCACCGCGCTTCGGGCCTGTCATCGCCCGCGAGCCAGCGCGGCGGCATGCTCCAGCGCCAGTTCCAGCCGGTCATTGCCCCAGAACAACTCATGGTCCTCCGTGATGAAGGTAGGCGCGCCAAAAACGCCCCGGCGTATTGCCTCATCTGTCTGCGCCCGCAGCCGCGCCTTGTTCTCGGACGAAAGAGCCCCATCAATCACGGTTTCGCTGAAATGGCCGAGACCAGCCAGAATCTGCCGCACAGTCTCCCGGCAGGAAATATCGCGCCCGTGAGCGAACTCCGCCTCATAGACAGCGCGGCTGAAAGCTGGGCGAGAAGCATCATTCAGATGTACCGCCACCCGCGACGCCAGCACGCTGTGGGCAGGAAAGGGATTCGGCCGGGTCAGCGGCGGCAACCCCATATGGGCGCACAGACGCTCCATATCGCGCCACATATGGGCGCCCTTGGCCGGATGCACATTGAAGGGAGAGGTCTTCAGCCCCTGCACCGCCAGAATGGGGCCCAGCAGAAAAGGCCGCCAATGCACCCTCACATCAGCCTGCTCCGCCAGCACACAGATGCGCTCCACCGTGAGATAGCAATAAGGTGATCCAAACTCATAGAAGAATTCGAGCGCGGCTCTGGTCATCCGGGACACCTGATTGTACATGCTTGCAGCAACATTGCGCCTGTTTACAGCACCTGTGCAAGCGCGCACAGCCGGGAGCATCCGCCCGGAGCACGCCCGCACACGCAGGCCACCCCACAAAGCCCACGATACGAAAGAGGCAAAACCCCAGTGAAGTCCGTCATGCTCTTCATGCTGGTGGCCGGGGCTGCCGCCGCTATCCTGTTCGGCCTGTTTCCGCAATGGGATATCGCACTCACGAATCTGTTCTGGCACCCCTCCCAAGGCGGGTTCAGCCTGGCACTGGAACCGTGGGCGCAGACTTTGCGCGCCTGGGGCAATTATATTCCCTGGGCCTTTGCCATACCTGCCCTTGTCGCCATTGTACTGAAAATCATCTTCCCCATGGGGCGCATGTTCATGCGCGCCCGCACGGCCCTGCTGCTGGCGCTGACCATGGCGCTGGGCCCCGGCCTGCTGGTGAATGGCCTGCTGAAACAGGAATGGGGCCGCCCCCGCCCGGTGCATGTGGAGCAATATGGCGGCCAGCTGGATTACAAGGGCTGGTATGAAACCGATGGCGCCTGCCCCTCGAACTGCTCTTTCGTTTCCGGTGAAGGTGCACTTGGCTTCTGGATGGTTGCGCCGGCCAGCCTTGCCCCCCCCGGCCCGCTACGGGTGATCGCACTGATCGGCGCGCTGGCCTTCGGCTTTCTGGCAGGCGGGTTGCGCCTTGCCTTTGGCGGCCATTTCTTCACCGATGTGTTGTTTTCCGGCGTCGTCGTGGTCACGCTCATCAGCTTCACCCGCTTCTGGCTTTATGACTGGAGCAAGGCGCCGACCGATGAGCAGGCTGAAAATGCGATTGGCCGGATCGGGCTGGCCCTGCGCAAAGGTTTGAGCCAAACTTATGCGGCCATCCGCCGATGGACCAAGCTTGGCCGGGATGACAGCACGGCCTGAAAGCCCGGCTTCACTCCATCCCGCCGGTACGCCACCGCTGACACCCCATGCGGGTGCGCCAGCTCTGGATTGTCCAATGGTCGAGATGCGGTGTAAGGCCATAAACCCGGACGAACCCATCCGGCCCAGCAGGAGACGGACCCATGCGGTGGAAGGATTTCCGCACCAGCAGCAATGTGGAAGACCGGCGCGGCCAGCGCGGCGGCGGCAATTTCCGCGTGCCCGGCGGGCGGGGCGGGCTGGGCCTTGGCACCATTATCGTGGTGGGGCTCATCGGCTGGGCGCTGGGCATCAATCCGGCGGTGCTGATCGGCGGCATGGAAGCCCTCAACAGGGGCGGCGGCTACAGCCAGAGCCAGCAGCAGAGCCCCCAGCAGCAGGCCGGCCGCACCGGCACGCCTTCCGATGAGATGGGCCGTTTCGCGGCCTCCGTCCTCGCCCAGACAGAAGATGTCTGGCAGGAGCTGTTCCGCGCCGATGGCAAGACCTATCAGGACCCCAAGCTGGTGCTGTTCTCCGGTGCCACCCGCTCGGCCTGCGGCGGCGCGCAATCGGCCATGGGGCCGTTTTATTGCCCGCTGGACCAGAAGGTTTATCTGGATCTCTCCTTTTTCCAGGAGATGAAGAATCGCTTCAATGCCCCCGGAGATTTCGCCGCCGCTTATGTTATCGCTCATGAGGTGGGCCACCATGTGCAAAACCTTCTGGGCATTCTGCCCAAGGTGCAGCAGGCCCAGCGCCAGGCTGGCTCCCGCGCCGAGGCCAATGCCCTTTCTGTGCGCACAGAGCTGATGGCCGATTGCTTCGCCGGTGTATGGGCGAACCATGCAGACGCCCGGTTCCAGACCCTTGAGCCTGGAGATGTGGAAGAGGCGCTCAACGCCGCCAGCGCCATTGGCGATGACCGGCTGCAAAAACAGGCGCAGGGCTATGCCGTGCCCGACAGTTTCACCCATGGCACCTCGCAGCAGCGCATGACATGGTTCACCCGCGGCCTGAAGACCGGCTCCATGCAGGAATGCAACAGCTTCAAGGGCTCGATCTGAACCTTCGCCTGAAACTGATTCGCCAATGCGCCCCGGCCCTGCATCCCGCAGAGCTCAAATGCGGCGGAAGGACTTGCGGCGCAGGCAACCACATGCGAAGAGGCCAGATGCACGGTTGCAGAATGGGTGGCATCATCATTCCAGCCGCCTGCGGCCATTGAAACCTCCCCCGGCGTTCGCTATAGGGGCCGTCAACTTATTCCAAAGGCCATCCGGCCGCACCTGCGGCTGCCCCCGTCGTTCTTGCGCCATGCCGGCACAGACGACCCGGAACGGCCGAGCACATGAGAGGCGTCAGTCCATGTCTTCCACGTTCGAAACGGTGGCCAATATCATCGCAGAAACGTGTGATATCCCGCGGGACACCATCACGCCCGAGAGCCACGCCATCGACGATCTGGGCATCGACAGCCTCGACTTCCTCGATATCGCCTTCGCCATCGACAAGGCGTTCGGCATCAAGCTGCCGCTGGAGCAGTGGACCCAGGAAGTGAATGAGGGCAAGGCCACCACGGAGCAGTATTTCGTGCTCCAGAACCTGTGCGCGCGCATCGACGAGCTGGTCGCTGCCAAGAGCGCCTGAACTGTCGCGCTAGGATCAGGCGGAGACAATGCGTCCTGAAGTCTTCAAGATGATCGACCGGGTCGTGTCTATCGACCCGTCGCTCAACAAGATTCATTGCCAGGGCATGGTGCCCGAGGAAAGCTCCATCTTTGAGGGGCATTTTCCCGGCTATCCCATCATGCCTGGCGTCCTGCTGATCGAGGCCATGGCCCAGTCCACCGGGTGGCTGATACTGGCGCGCAACCGTTTCGAGCGGATGCCCTTCCTCGCCACGGTGAAGGAAGCCAAGCTGCGCACCTTTGTGGTGCCGGGCCAGAATCTCGATCTGCATTCCGAGATCATGCATGAGGGTTCCGGCTTCGTGGTGGCCCGAACCCATGCCACCCTTGAGGGTCGCCCCATCTGTGGTGCGGAACTCACCTTCCGCGTGCTGCCCTGGCCTGAAGGCAAGATGAAGCCCGTGGTGATGAAGGTGGCGGAGCATGTCTCCTTCCCGCTGAAGGATTTCGTAGATGCCTGAGGACCGGACCGCGCGGCGTGAGGTGTGGATTACAGGCGTTGGCCTGCTCTCCTCTCTGGGAGAGGGGCTGGAGGCCCACTGGAACGCCCTGAACTCCGGCGCGGCCCCGGTGACCGATGCCGAAACCTTTGCGCCCTATGTGGTGCACCCCCTGATGAAGGTGGATTTCAGCACGCAGATTCCCAAACGCGGGGATCAGCGCCAGATGGAAGCATGGCAGCGTATCGGCACCTATGCCGCCGGGCTCGCCCTTGATTCGGCTGGCCTCACGAAAAATGCTGAAATCCTCTCCAAGACCGACATGATCGTTTCCGCCGGTGGTGGTGAACGTGATTTTGATGTCGATTCCGCCATTCTTGGCGACCTCGCGACATCGAACAATCCGGGGCAGCTTCTGAATGAGCGCCTGCTCTCGGATCTGCGCCCCACCCTGTCTCTGGCTCAGCTCTCCAACCTGCTGGCCGGCAACATATCCATCGTGCATGGCGTCACCGGCTCCTCGCGCACCTTCATGGGCGAGGAAAGCTGCGGGGTGGATGCCGTGCGCATCGCCCATGCCCGCATCGCCGCTGGTCAAAGCGAAGTCGCCCTTGTGGGTGGCTCCTGCAATGCCGAGCGTGAAGACACGCTGTTGCTGAACGATCTGGATGGCGATTGCAGCAAGGGCAGCTTCCAGCCGGTCTTTTCCGGTTCCGGTCGTGGCATCGCCTCCGGTTCAATGGGGGCCTTTCTGGTTCTCGAATCCCCGGAACATGCCAAAGCGCGCGGTGCCAAGCCCCTCGCAAAGCTCTCCGCCGTGTGGTCCGAGCGGGCCCGCCGCGCGAATGAGGGTGCGCTGGAACAGCAGATCCGCGATCTTCTGGCTGCCGCAGGCACCCAGGGTCGCACTGCGGTTCTTTCCGGCGCAACCGGCGCGGACACCGCCACTGCGGCCGAAGCGAAGGTTCTGGCCGAAACCGGCCTGCCGGTGCGTGCCGTGGGCAATCGCCTGGGCCACGGCTTTGAGGCGCATTTCGCCGCCGGCCTCGCGCTGGCCACGCTGTGCCTGTCTCAGAATGCGCTGTTTCCGGCTCTGGCAGGTGATCCGCTGGAACAGGGCGGCAATGATGCCGAGCGCATCATCGTGACGGGTATCGGCCACTGGAGCGGCGAAGGTGCCGCACTGGTGGAAAAGGCCTGATCGACACTGTCGAGACGGGCCCAACGGGCCCGTCCGCTCTGCATGATGACACGGGCCGGAGCATTTCCCGGTTCCACCGGAACATGAAGATACTCCGTTTCTGGTTTCTGAGGCTGTGCCGGGCATAAGCTGCGGCACGCCGCCCGAACAATTCTGAGCCTTCCACCCCGCGCGACAAGATGCGCAAATCAGGGCGGAAGAGCTTACGGAATACGAGGAGCCGCGACATGACGCAGGCGCATCTGGATAAATTCGGCCGGCCCATCGTGGTGGTCACCGGCATTGGCCTCGTCACCTCGCTCGGTCAGGGCAAGGCCGAGAACTGGCGGCGGCTCACGGCCGGCGAATCGGGCATCCATACCATTACCCGCTTCCCCATCGAGGGTATGCGCACCTCCATCGCCGGGACGGTGGATTATCTGTTTGAGGGCCGTGTGCCTGCGCCGGATCTCTCCGAGAAGCTGGCCACGCTGGCGATGGATGAAGCCATCACCGAAGCCGGGGTCGGCACGCCCGGCAATTTCCCCGGCCCATTGTTCGCCGCCGTTCCCCCGGTGGAGCTGGAATGGCCGGAGCGCCGCGAACTGGCGCAGGCCGTAGGCCATTATCCTGTCACCTATCGTGATCTGCTGAAGGCCGCGGCTTCCGGCAAATTCCGCGATTGGCATGAACGCTTCCTGTTCGGCTCCGTGGCCGTGCATCTGGCAGACCGCTTCGGCACGCGCGGCCAGCCCATCTCGCTGTCCACCGCCTGCGCTTCCGGGGCCACAGCCATTCAGCTTGGCGTGGAAGCCATTCGCCGGGGTGATACCGATGTCGCCATTTCGCTGGGCACGGATGGCTCGGTCCACCCCGAAGCACTGATCCGCTTCTCGCTCCTTTCGGCGCTTTCCACCGCAAATGACAAGCCCGAACAGGCCTCTCGCCCCTTTGCGAAGGACCGTGAGGGCTTCGTGATGGCCGAAGGCGCGGCAGCCCTGGTGCTGGAAAGCTATGAACATGCCGTGGCGCGCGGTGCGAAGATTCTCGGCGTTCTGGAAGGCTGCGGCGAGATGGCGGACAATTTCCACCGCACCCGTTCCAGCCCGGATGGCCGCCCCATCATCGGCTGCGTGAAGAATGCGCTGGATGATGCCGGCATCACCCCGGATGATGTCGATTATATCAACGCCCACGGCACCTCCACGCCGGAAAATGACCGCATGGAATATGTTGGCCTGAAGGGCGTGTTCGGCGAGGAGAAGCTCGCCAATATCCCGATCTCGTCCAACAAGTCGATGATCGGCCACACGCTGACGGCGGCCGGAGCCATTGAGGCGGCGGTCTCGCTGCTCACCATCACCAATGGCCGCATTCCGCCGACCATCAATTACAACATTCCTGACCCGACTATTCCGCTGGATGTGGTGCCGAATGTGGCGCGTGACGCCGAGGTGCGGCGCGTTATCTCCAACTCGTTCGGTTTTGGCGGCCAGAATGTGTGCCTCGTGGTCACCGGCGAACCGGCCTGATCACCTCTTCCAAGCCTTACAGGCCGCAGCGATGTGGGGAATCTCCCTGCAATTCAGCTGCGGCCTTTGTCCTGCCTTGCTTGAACAGCTATAAGGCAGGCCAGTCTGCGCCGCGTCTGCCGGCCGCCCACATCAATCAGAGACACAATAATGCGCGCCCTTCAGCTCGTTTCCGATCGCAAGCTTGAACTGGTCAACCTGCCGGAGCCGGAAGCTCCCGGCGCGGGCGAGGTTCAGATTCGCGTGAAGGCGCTGGCGCTGAACCATATTGATGTGTGGGGCTGGCGCGGCATGGCCTTCGCCAAGCGAAAGATGCCTCTGGTGGTGGGCGCTGAAGCGGCCGGTGAAGTGGTGCAAGTGGGCGCGGATGTGCGCGGCCTGAAGGTGGGCCAGACTGTCTCCATGTATGGCGCGATGACCTGTGGCCACTGCAAGAACTGCCGCGATGGCCGGGACAATCTGTGCACCGATGTCGGCGGCGTGCTCGGCTTCCATATTGATGGCTTCGCCCGTGACCTGCTGAACCTGCCTGAGCGGCTGGTGCTGCCTGCGCCTGAAGGCGTCTCTTTCGAGGATGCGGCCTGCGCCGGCATCACCTTCTCCACTGTCGAGCATATGCTGTTCGACAATGCGAAGCTGGAGCGGGGCGAAACCGTACTGGTACATGCCGGCGGCTCCGGTATCGGCTCGGCGGCCATCCGTCTGGCCAAGGATGTGGGGGCCACCGTCATCACCACGGTTGGAGATGACGAGAAGGCCGAAAAGGCCCTCGCACTGGGCGCGGACCATGTCATCAACTACCGCAAGGACCGCTTTGAGCACGAAGTACGCAAGATCACCAAGAAGGTCGGCGTCGATGTGGTGTTCGAGCATGTCGGCGCGGATACCTGGAACGCCTCCCTGCTCTCCATGAAGCCTGGCGCGCGCCTCGTCACCTGCGGGTCCACCTCCGGCGTGACGGTGCAGATGAACCTGATGCAGCTGTTCCAGCGCCAGTACAAGATTTTCGGCTCTTTCGGCGCGACCATCCGCAATGTGGCCGATGGCCTTGAGAAGATGGGCCGCGGCATCAAGCCGGTGATTGATACGGTGGTGCCGCTGGAAAACTTCAATGAAGGGCTGGAGCGGCTGGAAAGCCGCCGGGTCTTCGGCAAGATCATCGTGAAGTTCTGAGCGAAGCCAGGGTTGTTCAGGCTGGCCGTCATTGCAAGTGGCCAGCCCCTCAGCCCCAAACTCGCCCCTCTGAGCCAAATCCGTGTCTATCTCTGAAAATAGCGCTTCCAGCCCTCCCGCCCCTTCGGGTGGCCCAAAAGCTGGCAAACGGCCCCCTCGAAAACGCCCTCCGCTTCTGCGCCGCCTGCGCAACTGGCTGAAAAGCCGGCTCACCCCGCTGGTGGAATCATTTGTAGGCGGCTATGTGCGCCTTTCCATCTGGTGGCTGCGGCTCTGGCCTCTTTCCATCTCATCTGGCGGCATGGCCTTCTGGGCGCGGCTTGTAGGGCCGTTCTTCCCCGTCACCAAGGTGGCGCGGCGCAATCTCAAGGCAGCCTTTCCCGAAAAAAGCGACGCGGAAATCACCCATCTCGTACGTGGGATCTGGGCCAATATGGGCCGGCTCACCGCGGATTTCGCCCAACAGGATCAGCTCTGGGATTATGACCCGGAGAAGCCTGATGCCGGCCGGATCGAGGTGAAAGGCGCGGAGATTTTCAAGCGCCTGCGTGATGACGGTCGCCCGGCCCTGTTCTTCACCGCCCATACCGGAAACTGGGAATTGTGCGCCATCGCCGGTGCGGAATTCAACGTGCCGGGCGGGGTGCTGTATCGCGCGCCGAACAACCGGAAGGCAGCAGACCTTATCGAAGAAATGCGCGCTGAAACAATGCCCTACCTCATCCGCGCCGGGCGCGATGCCGGGCGGGTGATGGCGCGCATGCTGGCCAATGGCGAGCATTTGGGCATGCTGGTGGACCAGTATTGGACCAATGGGCCTGAGGTGATGTTCTTTGGTCGGCCCTGCGCCACCAACCCCACCCTTGCCCGCCTTGCACGCCAGTTTGAATGCCCCGTGCATGGCATGCGCGTGGTTCGCCTTCCGGGTGCGCGCTTCCGCGTCGAGATCACCGAAGAACTGGAATTGCCCCGCGATGAAGAAGGCAAGATCGACGTGCAGGGCACCATGCAGGCGGTCACCTCTGTCATTGAAAGCTGGGTACGCGAATATCCCGAACAATGGCTCTGGCTACACCGTCGCTGGCGGCCATGATGTGAAGAGAAACGGCTGATGACGCATTTTCCTTGCCCCAGAGCGCATCTTCCGGTACTTCCGCGCTTTCCATTTTGCGGGGGTCGGGAGAGATGAGCGCACCGCAGGTGGCCGTCATCATGGGCAGCCAGTCGGATTGGGAGACCATGCGCCATGCGGTCGAGACGCTTGAAGCGCTCGATGTGCCGCATGAAGCGCTGATCGTTTCGGCTCATCGCACGCCTGAGCGCATGTATGCGTTTGCGCGTGCAGCCAAGGGCAATGGCTACAAGGTCATTATCGCCGGGGCCGGCGGGGCTGCGCACCTGCCCGGCATGGTGGCGGCGCTCACCACATTGCCCGTTTTCGGCGTGCCCGTTGAATCCAAGGCCATGTCCGGGATCGACAGCCTTTATTCCATCGTGCAGATGCCAGCGGGCGTGCCCGTGGGCACACTGGCCATTGGCAAAGCCGGGGCCACCAACGCCGCCCTTCTGGCCAGTTCCGTTCTGGCCCTTGAAGACACGGCTCTGGCCCAGAGGCTGGAGGCGTGGCGCGCGGCCCGCACAGCGGCCGTGACGGAGCGCCCGGCCTGATATGCTTCAACCCGGTGATATGATCGGCATTCTCGGTGGTGGCCAGCTTGGCCGCATGATCGCGCTTGCCGCAGCCAATCTTGGCCTTAAAACCCGCATTCTCTGCCCGGATCGCGAAAGCCCGGCCTTTGATGTCTGCGCCGAGCATATTTGCGCGGCCTATGATGACGAGGCCGCCCTCGCCCGCTTTGCTGACGGCATTGCGGTGGCGACCTATGAATTCGAGAATGTACCCCTCGCCACGGCAGAGTTTCTTGCCGGCCGCGTGAGGCTGGCGCCCGGAGCACGGGCTCTGGCCATCACGCAGGACCGGCTGGCCGAAAAGACCTTCGTGCGCGATCTCGGCATCGAGACAGCCCCCTTTGCAGCGGTCGATGATCTACCCGGCCTGGAAGCTGCGGTGGCCGCCATTGGCCTGCCAGCCGTGCTGAAGACCCGTCGATTCGGCTATGACGGCAAGGGGCAGGTGACCTTGCACCCCGGCGATGATCTCGCTGCGGCCTGGCAGGCGCTGGGACGCGCTCCGGCGATTCTCGAAGGTTTCGTGCCTTTCGAACGAGAGGTTTCGGTGGTCGCGGCGCGGCGCAGTGATGACGCCTTCGCCGCCTATGAGCTGACACAGAATGTGCACCGTAACCACATTCTGCATGTCTCCAGTGTGCCGGCACAGGTCACGCCCGGCACCCGCGCCCGCTCTCACGATATCGCCTGCAAACTGTCCCGCGCGCTGGATTATGTCGGTGTTCTGGCGGTAGAACTGTTTGTGGTGAGCCATGGCGCGGATGAACGCCTGCTGGTGAACGAACTGGCCCCGCGCGTGCACAATAGCGGCCACTGGACCCAGAATGGCGCTGTCACCTCCCAGTTTGAGCAGCATGTGCGCGCTATTGCCGGCTGGCCGCTGGGTGAGACGGCGCGACTCGGCCGGGTGGAAATGACCAATCTCATCGGCGACGATCTGCAGGAATGGCAGCATCTGCTTGCCGAACCCAATGCGCATCTCCACCTGTACGGGAAACATGACGCGCGGGAAGGCCGAAAGATGGGCCATGTCAATCGCTTGTGGCCCGATGCTGACGCTCTTGACGGGCGCAAGACGGACGGGTGCTGAACCCGCCCATTCGTTTCAACTGTGGACAGGCCCTTCTGTCTCTGATAATAGAGCGGCTCTTTCCGGACATGCAGCCATTGCCTGAGAGATCAGCTCTCCCGCATCGGCGCACCTGGACCGGAATATCAGATCATATCGCACCGGATCGGCGCATCAGTTCAAAGAGGTAGTAACGTGCAAGTTCTCGTCCGCGACAACAATGTGGATCAGGCCCTCAAGGCGCTCAAGAAGAAGATGCAGCGTGAGGGGATCTTCCGCGAGATGAAGCTGCGCGGTCATTATGAGAAGCCCTCCGAAAAGCGTGCGCGCGAACAGGCTGAAGCCATCCGTCGCGCCCGCAAGCTGGCCCGCAAGCGCGCACAGCGCGAAGGCCTGCTGCCGACCAAGGGCCGCGGCCGCTGAGTTTTACGGAGCCTCCTTGTGAGGCTCCTCTCCGATGGCGATGTGAAACAGGCCGGCCTGTCCGGCGCTTTCACAGAGTGCTTCTTGCCCCGCCCTTCGGAATGCATTGATCCGATGCATGGAAAGAATCCGCGTGGCGCAGCTACGCGGATTTTTGTGCATTGAGCAGCCTTCGCCTACTTTTTGCAGATGCCTTCCTGCACCGGAGCAGCAGACTCAGGTGAAGCTGTGTAAAACACCGCATATCCGGCACAATGACGGGGCTGGCTGCGAGTTTTTACCATGTCTTGCAGCCGCATATGGCAGATGCGTGCTCTGCCGATACAGATGAGCATATATTCCCCTCCCGGCCTCCAGCGCTTTTGAGGAAGGTGCAGCAGTCCCATGACCGCAACCCGCTGCTCTCAACACAGCCCGCTTTCGTCCTGCCCTGCTGATCTGGATCACATCTGGCGCAAGCTGGCCAGCGCCCACGCGCAGGACCATCCGTGCATTGTCGAACTGTTCGGGGAGCCCGCGCGTTTCACCCGTTTTTCCGCGCGCCAGGATGATCTGCTGCTGGATTTTTCAAAAACGGCCCTGACATCCGGCACACTGGATCTGCTGCTGCAACTGGCTGAATCAGCCCGAATTTCTGACGCGCGCGACGCCTTGTTCGCCGGAGCCCTCCTCAACAATACGGAACAGCGCGCCGCCCTTCACAGCGCCTTGCGTGATTCGCGTGATACCCCAATCACGGTGGATGGCCGGAATGTGATTCCCCCGCTGCGGCACGTACAGGAGCGAATGTACGCCTTCGCTGAAGACGTACGCTCAGGCCGCATCACCGGATGCCAGGGGCAGGCTTTCACGGATGTGGTCAATATCGGCATTGGCGGCTCGGACCTGGGCCCCGCCATGGTTTTCAAGGCACTGGCACCCTATCGGGACGGGCCCGATTGCCACTTCATCTCCAATGTCGATGGCGCCCATATTTGGGAATTGCTGCACAAGCTGAACCCCGCCACCACGCTCTTCATTGTGGCCTCCAAAACTTTCACCACAATGGAAACCATGCGCAATGCCCAAACAGCGCGGAACTGGCTGGTGGAGGCGCTGGGGGAAGCGGCCGTGAGAAGCCATTTTGCAGCGGTTTCCACGGCGCTGGAGCGGGTTTCCAGCTTCGGCATTCCCGCAGAACGGGCATTCGGCTTGTGGAACTTTATTGGCGGGCGCTATTCGGTCTGGTCCGCCATCGGCCTGCCTGTCGTCATTGCGATTGGAGCGCAGAATTTTTCAGCCTTTCTGCATGGCGCGGCGACGATGGATCTCCACTTCCGCACTGCGCCTTTCTCGCAGAACCTCCCCGTGCTGCTGGCCCTTGTGGGGCTGTGGCACCGCGATGTATGCGGCTACCCCACCCGCGCGGTCATTCCTTATGATCAACGCCTGCGCGCCTTTCCGGCCTATCTCCAGCAGCTCGATATGGAGAGCAATGGCAAGCGTGTAACCCGTGATGGCGCTGAGGTTACGCGCCCCACCGGGCCTATCGTCTGGGGTGGGCCGGGCACCAATGCGCAGCACGCCTTTTTCCAGCTTCTGCATCAGGGCACGGATGTAGTGCCGGTGGAGTTCCTGATTGCGTCGGAAGGCCCCGAGCCTGCGCTGGAAGCGCACCACAGGCTGCTCATGGCCAATTGTCTGGCCCAGTCTGAAGCGCTGATGCGCGGGCGCAGCGAGGAAGAAGCCGTTGCCCAATTGCGCGCACAGGGCCGCACGGAAGAAGATGTGGCCCGCCTTGCCCCGCACCGGGTCTTCCCCGGCAACCGCCCTTCCATCACACTGGCCTATCGTCGGCTGGACCCGTTCACACTCGGCCGCCTCATGGCGCTTTATGAGCATCGCGTGTTTGTGGAAGCCATGATCTGGGGCATCAACCCATTCGATCAATGGGGGGTGGAACTGGGCAAGGAACTGGCCACCGCCCTGCTGCCCGCTTTTGAAGGGGGCGCGATGCCGCAAGATGCTTCCGCCTCGACGGCCGGCCTCATGGCGCATCTTCGCCCGCAGGAAAAAGGCGCACCTTAACCCGCCCTTATTCCCCTTTCTTCAGGTTCGTCTCGCACCTGTGCAAATAGCGGAACAGAGCCATTTCGCGGCTGGCTCTCGCACGCTTCTTTTTTTCTGCCCCATTTTAGTGGTGCATAGGGCCTGCTCTGGCGCATTCGCCCGCCCTGCAAAGGCGGCAGCGCCGGCAGCGAAACAGGCATTGAGGGGCACTTCCCCACCCCTGCGGAACGACGCGCCGGTTGACTGGCCCTTCCGCACAGGCAGCACGGATTTTCATGGTGGTACAAGGGCAGGATCACGGACAAGATCACGAGCAGGACGACGCGCCGGAGGGGGGACGCAAGCGCGGCTTCGCAGCCCGGCTGCGCAGCGCCGCACGGCATGAGCCGAGCCTCAAGCCCCATCGGGAGCATGCCCACCAAGGCATGGGGCGCGAACCGACTTTTACCGCCGCACAGGCTGAAGAACCGGATATGCCCACCTCTCCCTTCGATATTCGTCTGAACCCGGAAGATCGCTCGGCCAGCCGTCTCCCCCGTCAAAAGCCATCACGCAAGGCCCCACGCCGCCAGCAACCCCCGCTCCGTCGCGAACCGGCCATGGGGGGCAATGTGGAGCCGCAAACAAGCTCTATGCGTGACCATCCCGACTGGGATGGCACTACGCCTCATGGCCAGCGCGCCCCGCAGTTTTTCAAGGCCGGCACGCGCGAGAACCAGCCCCGAAGCCTGACGCCGGATGATCTGGATCTCGACCTGTCGCAAGATGAAATCCGCGCAGCAGGCAGCTCTGCCCGTCCACGCAAGACGCTGACGGCCGAACGCCCTGCCCCTCCGGCAGAACGCCCGGCCCGGCGCCCCCGCAAAACCGGCGGCGGGTCCGGCAATGGCTCTGGAAGGGGCCGAGGCGGAGATGGTGGCAGGGGAACAGGGAAGACGGCAAAAGGCGCGGGCAAACGACCGCGCAAGCGTCGCTCCCTGTTCTGGGGGCTGGTAAAATGGGGCTTCATCTTTGCCTTCTGGGCAGCCATCGGCGTAGCTGGGCTTGTGGCCTATGAAGCCTCCAAGCTGCCCCCCATGCAGACGCTGATGATCCCCAAGCGCCCGCCAACCGTGACCATTCAGGGCGAGGACGGCAAAATTCTTGCCGTGCGAGGCGATATGGGCGGCGTGGCCGTGCCTATCAGCGAATTGCCGCCCTATCTGCCTAAAGCCTTCGTGGCGATTGAGGACCAGCGCTTCTATTCCCATTTCGGGCTGGACCCGGAAGGGCTGGCGCGCGCCATCTTCACCAATCTCACCTCCCGGCGCGTCCGGCAGGGGGGCTCCACCCTTACCCAGCAATTGGCCAAGAATCTCTTTCTCACACAGGAGCGCACCTTCTCGCGCAAAGTGCAGGAGGTGATTCTCGCTCTGTGGCTGGAGGCCAATTATTCCAAGCAGCAGATTCTCGATCTGTATCTCAACCGCGTCTATTTCGGTGCCGGGGCTTATGGGGTTGAAGCCGCCTCCCAGCGCTATTTTGGCAAATCGGCCCGGCAGGTCACCCTGTCGGAAGCAGCCATGCTGGCGGGGTTGGTGAACTCCCCCTCCCGCCTTGCCCCCACGCGCAACCTGAAGGGCGCACAGGCCCGCGCGGCCCTGGTGCTGAAAGTGATGGAGCAGCAGGGCCGCATCTCGGAAGAAACGCTGAAGACCGCTCTCGCCCATCCCGCCACTCTGGCCAAGGCCAAGACGCCGGATTCCATCGGCTATGTGGCCGATTGGGTGATGGACCAGCTGGACTCCTATGTCGGGCCCATCAGCGGTGATGTGACCGTGCGCACCACCATTGATCCAACCCTACAGCGCACCGCACAAAGCGCCCTTTCCGGCGTACTCGACAAATCCGGCGCGAAATACAGGGTGGGGCAGGGCGCGCTGGTTTCGATGGACCCGCATGGTGCTGTGCGCGCGCTTGTGGGCGGGCGTTCTTATGAGGACAGCCAGTATAACCGCGCCGTCACCGCGCGCCGCCAGCCGGGCTCGGCCTTCAAGCCTTTCATCTATCTTTCCGCGCTGGAGGCCGGCCTTGTGCCCGAATCAGTGATGGAGGATGCGCCACTTCAGCTCAAGGGCTGGAAGCCGGAGAATGCGAGCCATCGCTATCTTGGGGCTGTGACGCTGCAAAATGCGCTCGCACTCTCCCTCAACACGGTGGCCGTGCGTCTCACGCTGGATCTTGGGCCGGAAACGGTAGTGAAGACAGCACACCGGCTGGGCATCACCTCGCCTCTGGCTCCCAATCCCTCTATCGCACTGGGCACATCCGAGGTTTCGGTGCTGGAGCTGGCCTCGGCCTATGTGCCCTTCTCCAATGGTGGCATCGGCGTCATTCCTCATATCATTGATACGGTGACGGGGCCTGACGGCAAGATTCTTTATCACCGCCAGGGCACCGGCCCCGGCCGGGTGATGGATGTGCATTATGCTGCCATGATGAACCACATGCTGGCAGAAACACTGGTGACAGGCACCGGCAAGCGCGCCAGCCTGCCCGGCTGGGAAGCAGCGGGCAAGACCGGCACCTCCCAGAGCTACCGGGATGCGTGGTTCGTGGGCTACACGGCCCATCTCGTCACGGCCGTATGGCTGGGCAATGATGATTCCTCTCCCACCAAGCGGGCTTCAGGCAGCAATCTTCCGGCCGAAATCTGGAGCCGCTACATGCAGACGGCACACAAGAATGTGCCGGTAGCGGAACTGCCCGGCGGCTCGCGTACGGCCGGCTTTGGCGGCATTGGCTATGGCGAACCCGGCGGCTCGCTGTTGCCGCCCGGCACCATGCCGGAAGATCAGCCCTCCTCCCTCTTCGGCGAACTGGTGGAAGGGGCACAGCCACCTGCCCCGCGCCAGCAACAGCCCCAGCCCGCCCGTGGCGGGCAGCAAGCCAATACGATTGAGGGTTGGCTCAACAATTTCTTCGGCGGGGGTGGATAGGCCCGGCCGGAGGCTTTCACAAGCGAGCCCGGTTTTTGCGGGCTCTTCGCAAGCAGCACCTGCGCAAGCCATCACCTGTGATTGCGCTTGCGCCCTGCCGCGCCCTCGGGGATAAGCGAAGCATGACGACACCTCCGCACAAGACCGCCCCCGGCACTGCCAACGCTCCCATGCCGGACAAAAACAGCACCAATACTCCCGCACCGCTGATCGAGCAGGGGCGCAAGCTGTTTGCTGGTGAGTGGAACTTCATCTGGGCTGCCCCCACCATGGAAACCCTGCCCCCGATGGAAGGGCTGGAAGTCGCGCTGGTGGGGCGCTCCAATGTCGGCAAATCCTCGCTGGTGAATGCGCTGACGGGCCGTAAGTCACTGGCCCGCACCTCGGTGACACCGGGGCGCACACAGGAGTTGATCTATTTTCAGGCTGGCCCCGACCTGCGCCTGGTGGATATGCCCGGTTATGGTTTTGCCAAGGCACCCAAGGAGAAGGTGGAGGCGTGGACGCGCACCATCCGCTCCTATCTGCGTGGGCGCGTCAATCTCGGACGAGTGTTCGTGCTGATTGATTCCCGCCATGGCGTGAAGCCGGTGGATGAGGAAATTTTCGACCTACTGGATACGGCAGCCGTTTCCTACGCCATCGTGCTGACCAAGGTCGATCAGGTCAAGCCCACGGCACTGCCGGAAGTGGTGGCCGGAGTGAAGGAAAAGATCAGGAAGCGCCCCGCCGCCTATCCCGAGGTCTATCCCACCTCCAGCCAGACAGGTGAAGGCTTTGCTGAACTGCGCGGGGCTATTGCCCGGCTGATTCAGGAACGCAGCTAAGACAGGGGCGGGCCAGCGCAACAGGCGCATATGGCTGGAATGGCATGCTGTCCTCATGGACTGCGGAGCATGTCGGCTTGTGAAGAGGTGAGGCGCTGGACTGCAAAATAAAGCGCTTCATCCGCAAACGGGCAGAGGCATGCATCCGCCTCAGCTTTTCACTTCGCCCAATTCTGCAAAAACAAGGTGCAGAAACAGCTCCTGCCTGCGGACACATCCGATACCATTCGGAATTCGGCGCCGAAAATGCAAAAAACCGGCAAGCGCCTGCCTGCCGGTTCCATTGGCATCCGTTCTGGAAACGTCAAAAGGCGTCAGCGCCGAAGGCGCTCTTCTTCCATCACCGCTTCGGTAGCGGCAATCACGCCCTCAAGCTCCGAAATCTTGCGCAGCATGCCATCAGAAGGCAGGGTGTTCGCCTTGGCTGCGGTGATGACCAGCTCACGCTGGGCGTTCTTGAGACGTTCGAGGAGACTAGCCAGTTCTGCCTCAAGCTGCTGCGTCATCGGTCTGGGAACTCCACATTCAAAAGCCTATGGGCTCAAATGCCCATTTCAGCATTGCGGGCACTGCTCCGCTCGCATCGGCGCTTCCATGCACGGGCCAATGGCCTGTCTTGAACATATATCGGGATGTGCAAGAATGCGCAAACGACAACGCGCGCCAGCTGTTTCCAGTGGCGCGCGTCGTTTTTACATTGCTCAGTCGTCGGCCAGTTCGATGCCGCGAGCTTCAGGACCCTTCGGCCCCTGACCCACCTGCACCAGAACACGCTGACCTTCGGCCAGATCAGCCAGACCGGAGCGGGAGATCACGGTGACGTGGACGAAAACGTCCTTGCCGCCGCCGTCAACTGCGATGAAGCCGAAACCCTTGTCCGGGTTGTACCACTTCACGGTGCCGACGCGCTCTTCGGTCGGGCCGGAAGCGGCACGGGGGCCACCGCCACCCATGCGCGGGGCACCACCGGGAGCAGCACCGAAGCTGCGGCGGGGGGCCTCGGGCTCAGCGGTGGAGGTGTCGACGTCGAGCACCTCGGTCACCTGACGGCCCTTCTGGCCCTGTCCCACACGCACGGAAAGGCGGGAGCCGGGGGGGACGCTGTCCTGGCCGGCGGCTTCCAGAGCGCGCGCATGGAGGAACACGTCACCCGAACCATCGGCCAGCTCAACAAAGCCGAAACCCTTGTCCGGATTAAACCATTTCACAGTTGCGTCGATGGTCGGCCCCGACGGAACAGGCGCGCCGAAATTACTCGGCGAAGAATAAGGACGGTCCCCTCCGAAGCCGCGATCACGCGGCGGCGCAAAGTCGTCGTCAAAGCCACGGCGGCGCGGCTCTCGGAAGTCTCGGTTACGGCTCATGTGTATTTCCGTTGAGGTCAATCGCCAATTTCGGCTCAGGGCTTTCCACCACTGCTGAATCTGGTGCGTCTGCTGTGCAGATTGGGATGCACTGTCCGGGCGTCTTGAATGCACCTTCGATCAACGCTCAACCCAGCCACCTGTTTCCTGCCTTACAGCCTAATGGACAAGGCCGGTTCTTTTTGCACACAAACAATAGCGTTCATGCGCTTTTCACCGACCGCCATGAGACTAACACGAAACCCGTTCCATTTGGTACATGAATATTGAAGTTCAGGCGTTTCAGCAGTTTTTTATCGGCTGGCGGCACGGCAGGCCCCCTTTGCCCTTACGTCAAAGCGATGTCGGAATATCAGCAAGTTACTGCAAAATAACCGCATTTTCCAAAATCCGCATCTTTTCCGCCGCCGCAGACGCATGCAAATTCAGCGTCGGGCAATTTTGCAAAGTGCATCATCGCAATGCTGAATCGGCAAAATAGCGACAGAACAAGCCTGAAAAATCAGGCTCAGCCTGGATAACGCAGCGGCTCCGCCACGACGGCCAGGCGGAAATATCGCCAGGAGCCATAAAGCGCGAGCAGCGTAAACAGCGCCATCAGCGCCATTTCGCCCATATTGCCAATATTGAGAAGGCCACCCAGCGCCCAGCCTGCGGCCACAGCCAGCGCGACCACCTGTGTCAGCACGAGAATCGTGGCGGAACCGACGGAAACCACACTACCCCAGTTCACCCGTCCGCTGTTCTGCCCGGCCATAATGATCCTCCTGCCATGAGGCTCTTCGCCCCACGCCCTACAATGGGCTATGAGGTGCGGAAAGTGCGCCGCACGGCCTTCAAGGTCAAGACGGATTGAGAGCCCCCGGCCAGAACCGGCCAGCTCAGGAGAGGGAAACCCATGGCGACACCCCATCTGCCGCCCCATGCACACGAAAGCACCCGTGCGGCCCATGGCATGATCGCCACCCCCCACCGGCTGGCCACCCAGGCCGGACAGGAGATTCTTGCCGAAGGCGGAAACGCGCTGGAAGCGGCCATCGCCGCAGCCGCAGCCATTGCCGTACTGTATCCGCACATGAACCATCTGGGCGGCGACGGCTTCTGGCTCATCCGCCTCCCTCATGGGCGCGTGCGCTTCATCTCGGCCTGCGGCTTTGCCGGCGCCAAAGCCAGCATCCCCCATTATCGCGATCTCGGGCTGGAGCACATTCCCGCACGTGGACCATTGGCGGCACTCACCGTGCCGGGCGCTGTCAGCGGCTGGGAACTGGCGCTGGACGCCGCGCATCAGGTTTCCCGAGTGTCTCAGGTCCGGGGGGCACATATCAGCCTGCCCCGCCTTCTGGAACCTGCCATACGCTATGCGAAGAACGGCGCGCCCGTTTCTGAATCCTTCTCCCGCATGGCGCAAACCCATCTGGAAGCGCTGAGCCCCGTTCCCGGATTCGCCTCAACCTTTCTGGAGCGCGCTGAAGACGGCACGGCGAAAGCCCCCAACCCCGGCCATATTCTGCATCAGCCCCGCTTGGCGGATACGCTGGAACATCTCTCGCGCGCGGGCCTGCGCGATTTCTACAATGGTGATGTTGGACGCGAAATCGCTGCGGACCTCGACCATATCGGCAGTCCTGTCACGCGGGAGGATCTATCGCATTATATAGCGCGCGTGGAACCGGCGCTGCGCCTGCCGCTCCAGATCGGCACACTGTGGAACGCCCCGCCGCCCACCCAGGGGCTGGCCTCGCTCATTATTCTGGGCCTGTTCGAGCGCCTCGCCGCAGCCGCGCCGGATGGCATCGCCCCGGAAAGCTTCGCGCATCTGCACGGGCTGGTGGAAGCCACCAAGCAGGCCTTCATGGTGCGCGACACCCATGTGCGTGACCCTCTGCATCATCCGGTGGATGTCGAGCGCCTGCTCGCCGCCGATACGCTCGCCGCGATGGCCCGAAAAATCAATATGGGCCGCGCCCTGCCCTGGCCCCGACCCGGCCGGCCGGGTGACACCATCTGGTTGGGGGCCGCCGATTCCTCAGGCCTCGTCGTCTCCTACATCCAGTCCATCTATTTCGAGTTCGGCTCCGGCTGCGTGCTGCCCGCCACTGGCGTCCTGATGCAGAACCGGGGAGTAAGCTTCTCTCTGGACCCCACCGCACCCCATCCTCTCAAGCCGGGCCGCCGGCCCTTCCATACCCTCAACCCGGCGCTGGCCGAACTGAAAGACGGTCGCATCATGGCCTATGGCACCATGGGCGGCGAAGGTCAGCCGCAGACGCAGGCGGCCCTGTTTACGCGCCATGTGCTGTTCGACGTACCTCTGGGTGAAGCGATTGCCCGCCCGCGCTGGCTGCTGGGCCGCACCTGGGGCGATACCACCCATGCCTTGCGGCTGGAAAACGGCTTTCGCGAAGATCTGGTGGAAGCGCTGGCACAGGCCGGGCATGATCTTCAGGTTCTGCCGGAAGCCTATAGCGATACCATGGGCCACGCCGGCGCTGTGGTGCTGCATCCGCGCGGTGGACTGGATGGCGCTCACGACCCCCGCTCTGATGGCAACGCACTCGGGCTGTAGAATTGCAAAGCATCCGCACTACAATTTCTCCGAGCATAGAGGGATTATCCGCATAACCTTTATTTGTCATGCGCCTGCATGGAATTCCCTCTACTGTCTCTCCCTTAGAAAAATGAGATCTGGGGGTTACATGCTATTCTTGCGGATATTGGCTGTCGCGGGGTGCGCACTGACACTTACGGGCTGTATCGAGCGGATGACGAAGCCTGGCGCTTCGGCGCAGGATTTTGACGTTGCTCTGGAGAGGTGCAAGGCGGAAGCCTATCTTCAGATGCCCGCGCAGCGGGAAACCTATATTTCCCGGCAAGCCTATTATTCCGATGGCCCGGAGACCTGCATTTCAAACGCCTCGAACAGCGCCAAGTTCTGTCACCGCGAGAAGGTGTGGAACCCACCCGTCACCAGCACGCGCGATGTCAATGCTGATGCACGCGAAACGCTGACACGCTCCTGTCTCTATTCGGATGGCTGGAGACCTGAGCAGTAAAGCCGCAATGCAAGCGGGCCGCGCGCCAGTCCTGTACGCGCCGCATGAAGATGAAACGAAAAAGCCCGGCTCGCGCCGGGCTTTTGCTTTGAAAGAAACGCGCGTCGCCCTTCAGGGCTCACGCGGCCTCTTCCTCATCCGTCTCCTCGGCCTCGACTTCCTCGGCCGCCTTGGCCGGGCCACGACGCGGGCCCTTGAGCAGATTCTGCTCGATGAGCTTGATGGCCTCGGTCTCGGTCAGGTTCTGCACGGCGGAAAGCTCGCGGGCCATGCGGTCCAGCGCGGCTTCATAAAGCTGACGTTCGGAATAGGACTGTTCGGGCTGGGTGTCGGAGCGATACAGGTCGCGCACCACTTCCGAAATGGCCACCAGATCACCGGAATTGATCTTGGCTTCATATTCCTGCGCGCGGCGGCTCCACATGGTGCGCTTGACGCGGGCTCGGCCCTGGAGGGTCTCCAGCGACTTTTCCACAATGTTGGTTTCGGAAAGTTTGCGCATGCCAACGCTGGCAATCTTGGGAAGCGGGACCCGAAGGGTCATCTTGTCCTTTTCGAAGGAGATGACGAACAATTCGAGCTTGAAACCGGCGACTTCCTGTTCCTCAATGGCCATGATTCGGCCGACGCCGTGAGAGGGGTAGACGATATGCTCACCCGTCTTGAAACCGAGACGGGTTTGCGGATTCTTCTTGGTCGACATGCTCTGGACCACTCCCGATCCGGCCCGGAGGCCGAACCTGTTGGCGCTGCGTTTCCCCGGCCGGTCTCTGGCCAGTCCGGTTTCCGGGAAGCGCGCGCCGCGTACTGTGGACATAGGCCATGGGGTGATGTAGCAACGCATAGCAAGTGCGTCGTTTTCACCCGATGGCCCGCTCTGCCAGTCGATGGCAACACCAGCTTGCCGCGCCGTGCCGCAGTGCGGTTGACACGCAGAACTCGCCCTCTATCCCCGAGATATGCGCCTGATGCGCGCGTATGCAGTTGTGGTGGAAACAATCGACTGTAAAGCCCCGTATATCACAACTTTCGCAAAAATCCAAGGAAGCCGGCAAGAGGCCCGAAGGCGTGCGGTTACAGGTGAATGCAGGGCTTGTGCGGGCTTTCGCGCCCCGCTGCCCCCGTGCGCGCCGCCTGCGATATAAACATTTCCTTATATGTCGATTGCCCTATGTCGCGGGGCATGTTAAGCCCCCGTCAGTCCATCCCGCCGCTGCGCTGCACCGCAACCGCCAGTGCCCCGCGCCCCTTCCGGGCCGGTTCCAGCGGGCGGAAGCGCCAGGAGTAGTGCCATGAGCAATGATTATGTGGTGAAAGACATCTCCCTTGCCGACTGGGGTCGCAAGGAGCTGGATATCGCCGAAACCGAAATGCCGGGCCTGATGGCCACCCGCGCCGAATATGGCGCAAGCCAGCCCCTGAAGGGCGCGCGCATTGCCGGCTCGCTCCACATGACCATCCAGACCGGCGTTCTCATCGAGACGCTGAAGGCGCTGGGCGCAGATGTGCGCTGGGCCTCTTGCAACATCTACTCCACGCAGGACCACGCCGCCGCCGCCATCGCCGCCACCGGCACCCCGGTGTTCGCGGTGAAGGGCGAGAGCCTGGAAGACTACTGGGAATACACCCACCGCATCTTCGAGTGGGCCGACGGCGGCACCCCGAACATGATTCTGGATGATGGCGGCGACGCCACCCTGCTCATCCATCTTGGCAAGCGCGCCGAAGAGGGCGACACCGCCTTCCTTGAAAACGCGACCAACGAGGAAGAAAGCGTCCTCTTCGCCGCCATCAAGCGCCGCCTGAAGGAAAAGCCCGGCTTCTACTCCGAAATCGCCAAGAACATTCAGGGCGTGACGGAAGAAACCACCACGGGCGTGCATCGCTTGTACGAAATGCAGAAGAAGGGCACGCTGCTGTGGCCCGCCATCAATGTGAATGACAGCGTCACCAAGTCGAAGTTCGACAATCTCTATGGCTGCCGCGAATCTCTGGTGGATGGTATCCGCCGTGGTACCGACGTGATGATGGCCGGCAAGGTCGCCATGGTCGCCGGCTTCGGCGATGTGGGCAAGGGCTCCGCCGCCTCGCTGCGCAATGCCGGCTGCCGCGTGCTGGTGTCCGAAGTCGACCCGATCTGCGCGCTCCAGGCCGCGATGGAAGGCTATGAAGTCACCACCATGGAAGATGCCGCACCGCGCGCCGACATCTTCGTGACCACCACCGGCAATATCGACGTCATCACGGTGGACCACATGCGGGCCATGAAGGACCGCGCCATCGTCTGCAATATCGGCCACTTCGACAGCGAGATTCAGGTTGCCGGCCTGAAGAACTTCAAGTGGAGCAATGTGAAGCCGCAGGTGGACGAGATCGAGTTCCCCACCGGCCGCCGCATTATCCTGCTCTCCGAAGGCCGTCTTGTGAATCTCGGCAACGCCACCGGCCATCCGAGCTTCGTGATGAGCGCCTCCTTCACCAACCAGACGCTGGCGCAGATCGAGCTGTTCACCAAGCCTGGCCAGTATGCCAAGGAAGTGTTCACGCTGCCCAAGCATCTGGATGAGAAGGTGGCCAAGCTGCATCTCGAAAAGATCGGCGTAAAGCTCTCCGTGCTCTCCGATGAGCAGGCTGCCTATATCGGTGTGCCGCAGAACGGCCCGTACAAGCCCGAGCATTATCGCTACTGATTCATCGTCGCGTGGCCCGGCCACGCGACCTTGCCGGGAGAATTGACCAACCGGCATCGCACAGCATGAAACACCGGCCTTCGGGCCGGTGTTTTGCATTGAGGTGAAGCGTTCCGCATGAAAAAGGCCGGAGCCCTGCTGGGGCCTCCGGCCTTTTCGTTCCATCTTCGCGATCTTCCACCCAAAAGACTGGCGCTTCAGTCCTTGTCCGCCTCTTCCGGTGGGGCTTCGTCATCCTCGCCTGTATCGACGAAATCAGTGGCCAGAACCACCTTGCCTCCGGCCACATCCACCACCGGCACCGCCAGCCGGGTGAAGGGCACCATCAGCGTGCCCCCCTTCGGCCCACGACGACGCCCCTCTGTGGGAGCAGGACGCGAAACCGGCTGATATTCCAGCACATCCCCGGCGCCAAAATCATAAAGCGCCACCACCTCGCCCAGCAGGCCGCCGGCTTCATCCTCCACCCGCAAGCCGATCAGGTCGGCATGGTAGAAGGTCTCCTCATCCTCCGGCTCCGGCAAGGCTGCGCGGGGCAGAAACAGTTCCATATTGGTCAGCGCCTCAGCGGCGGTGCGGTCATCCACGCCTTCCAGACGGGCCACGAAATGATCCTTGGCCGGGCGCATGGAGGTGATGGCGAAGCTGCGCCGGCCGTCACTGCTGGTCAGCGGGGCATAATCCGGCAGGTCCAGCGGATCTTCGGTGAAGACAAACAGGCGAACCTCGCCACGCACCCCGTGGGGCGCGCCAATGCGGGCAACTAGAATGCGCTCGGTCATGAAGGAATGGGGCCTCCGGCTCGGCAGGAACAATGGATGATCCGATGGATTGGCCCATCACAGGCGGCGAGGCAAGGGCAAATGCGCCGTCGCCGATCCCCCCCGCCCCGGCATCGCGCATAAGCCTGCCGCATGATCCTGCCACATGAGCTGCCGCCTTGCTGCCCGCCCCGCCTTGCGGCACTGTGCCGGTATGTCGATCCAGAATCCCGCCTCCTACATTCCAGACCCCTCCCGCATCGCCCCCCTGCTGACCCGTATTGCGGCGCGCATCGGCGCATCGCATGTGGTGCGGGATGCGGAGAGGCTGGCCCCGCATCTGGTTGAAGGGCGCGGACTGTTTCGCGGCAGCAGCCCGGCCATGCTTCTGCCCGGCACGACGGATGAGGTCGCCTTCATCGTCGCCGCCTGCGCCAATGAAGGCGTGCCGCTGGTGCCACAAGGCGGCAATACCGGCCATGTGGGCGGGCAGATTCCCTTTGGTGGCCTGCTCATCAGCCTGTCCCGCATGAAACAAATCCGTCAGCTCAGCCCGCTGGATCTCACCATGATCGCCGAAGCTGGCTGCACCCTGCATGAAGTGCAGAAGGCCGCGCGGGCGCAAGGCTGCCTGTTTCCTCTTTCCATCGCCTCGGAAGGCACTTGCTGCATTGGAGGAAATCTCTCCACCAATGCCGGCGGCACCGCCGTTCTGCGCTATGGCAATATGCGTGAGCTGACGCTGGGCCTTGAAGTAGTGCTGCCCGATGGGCGCATCTGGAATGGCCTCTCCCGCCTGCGCAAGGACAATACCGGCTATGATCTGAAAGACCTGTTCATCGGGGCCGAGGGCACGCTGGGCATCATCACCGCCGCCAGCCTGCGCCTCTTCCCCGCCCCACGCGCGCGCATGACGGCCTTTGCCGGCGTACCCGGCCCGCATGCCGCGCTGGCCCTGTTCCGTCGCCTGCGCGATGTGGCGGGGGATGCGCTTACCGGTTTCGAGTTTCTGCCCCGCTTCGGACTGGAAACGGTGCTGAAGCATATTCCCGGCACGCGCGACCCGCTAGGCGCGCCCCACGCCACCTATGTGCTGGTGGAGCTCACCTCCACCCGGCGCAGGGATGATCTCACCCGGCTGGCCGAAGAGGTGTTCGCCGAGGCCATGGAAGCCGGGGAGTTGGAAGACGCCGTGATCGCCACCAGCGAGACGCAGGCCGATGCCTTGTGGAAACTGCGGGAGAGCCTTTCCGAAGCGCAGAAGGGAGAAGGTGGCTCCATCAAGCATGATGTCTCCGTGCCGGTCTCGCGTGTGGCCGATTTCGTCACCGAGGCCAGCGCCCTGTGCGAGGCGCGGCTGCCGGGCCTGCGCGTCTGCGCCTTCGGCCATATGGGCGATGGCAATATCCACTTCAATCTCACCCAGCCGGTGGGCATGGACAAGGCCGCCTTCATCGCCCGCTGGGAGGAATTCAACCGCATTGTGCATGATCTGGTGGCCGGGATGGAAGGTTCCATTTCGGCCGAGCATGGCATCGGCCTGCTCAAGCGCGAGGAACTGGCCCGCTACAAGCCCCCTTCGGCCCTCGCCCTGATGGCCACGCTGAAACAGGCGCTGGACCCGCAAGGGCTGATGAACCCCGGAAAGGTGCTGCACCATGAGCCTTCTCGTCCATGAAGCAAGCGTGGATGCGGTTCTCACGCAGGGCATAGCGCTGAACGACGATTGAGGGTATCCATCCGCACATATTCTCCATGGCGCATGCGTCTGCTCGTGTGCCGCCTGCCAATAGCCCGAGGAGCCCATTGTGGACGTGCGAGAGTTTGATATTCCGGGCGTGAAACTTGTGACGCCGGCGCGGTTTGGGGATCACCGTGGTTTCTTCAGCGAAACCTGGAATGATCGCCTGTTCCGCGAACAGGTGGCGAATGTCACCTTTGTTCAGGACAACCACTCGCTTTCCGGCGCGAAGGGCACGCTGCGCGGCCTGCATTTCCAGAAACCGCCAACAGCCCAGGGCAAGCTGGTGCGCGTGGTGCGTGGGGCAGTGCTGGATGTGGCGGTGGATATCCGCCATGGCTCACCCACCTTTGGCAAGCATGTGGCAGTGGAACTGAGCGCGGACAATGGCGCGCAACTCTGGATTCCCGAAGGCTTCCTGCATGCCTTCTGCACGCTGACGGAGAATGTCGAGTTTCTCTACAAGGTCACCGATTATTACAGCCCGCAGGATGATGGCGGCGTGATCTGGAACGACCCTGATCTGGGCATTGAATGGCCTGTGGGGGCTGAAGGTCCGGTGCTGTCCGGCAAGGATCAGGCGCTGCCGCGCCTGCGTGATCTGCCCGCCTATTTCACCTATGGCTGAGCCAGCGCCCCACGGCGGAAAGTGAACTGACATGCGTATTCTCGTGACCGGCGGGGCCGGCTTCATCGGTTCGGCCGTGTGCCGCCATCTCATCCGCGATACGGCCCATGAGGTCATCAATGTCGACAAGCTGACCTATGCGGGCAATCTCGCCTCGCTGAAGGCCATCGACAATGATCCGCGCTATCGCTTCTTTCAGGCCGATATCTGCGATGCGACGGCCATCGGGGCCATATTCGAGGAGACGCAACCGGATGCCGTGATGCATCTGGCCGCCGAAAGCCATGTGGATCGCTCCATCTCCGGCTCACGCGCCTTCATCGAGACCAATGTGCTCGGCACCCATGTGATGCTGGAAGCCGCCCGCGCCCGCTGGAACGCACTGGAGGGCGCGGCGAAGGAAGCCTTCCGCTTCCTGCATGTCTCCACCGATGAGGTCTATGGCTCACTGGGCGTGGATGGCCTGTTCACCGAAACCACGCCCTATGACCCCTCTTCGCCCTACTCGGCCTCGAAGGCGGCATCAGACCATCTCGCCGTGGCCTGGCACCGCACTTATGGGCTGCCGGTTGTGGTCTCCAACTGCTCCAACAATTACGGGCCCTATCACTTCCCGGAAAAGCTCATTCCGCTGGTGATCCTCAATGCGCTGGATGGCAAGCCCCTGCCGGTTTATGGCGATGGCTCGAATGTGCGCGACTGGCTGTTTGTGGAAGACCATGCCCGCGCCCTGCTCACCATCCTCACCACCGGCCGGCTGGGCGAAACCTATAATGTGGGTGGGCGCAATGAACGCTCGAACCTTCAGGTGGTCGAGACCATCTGCGATACGCTGGACCGGCTGCGTCCGGCGCAGAAGCCCCGGCGTGACCTCATCACCTTCGTGACAGACCGCCCCGGCCACGATCATCGCTACGCCATCGACGCCACCAAGCTCGAAACCGAACTGGGCTGGAAGGCGCAGGAGAATTTCGACACTGGCCTTGAGAAGACCGTGCAGTGGTATCTTGATAATGAATGGTGGTGGGGCCCGCTGCGTTCCAAGGTGTATGGCGGTGAGCGCCTCGGCCTCGTCGAAGAGAAAAAGGGCGCCTGAGCCCCGGAAAGATTGCGCGCCAATGGCGCGACACAGGAGAAAAGGCCATGAAGGGCATCATTCTGGCGGGCGGCAGCGGCACGCGCCTTCACCCGCTCACGCTTGTCACCTCCAAGCAGCTCATGCCGGTCTATGACAAGCCGATGATCTACTACCCGCTCAGCGTGCTGATGCTGGCGGGCATCACCGAGATCCTCATCATCTCCACCCCGCATGATCTGCCGCAGTTCCAGCGCCTGCTGGGCGATGGCAGCCAGTGGGGGCTCGAATTCTCCTATGCCGAGCAGCCCAGCCCGGATGGTCTGGCGCAGGCCTATATCATCGGGGCGGATTTTGTCGCCGGCCAGCCCTCCGCGCTGATTCTGGGCGACAATATCTACCACGGCCACGGCCTGCCCAAGCTGCTGGACGCCGCCACCGCCCGCCCCGAAGGTGCCACCGTATTCGCCTATTATGTGAATGATCCCGAACGCTACGGCATTGTGGAGTTCGACAAGTCCGGCCAGGCGCTGTCCATTGAGGAGAAGCCGAAAGAGCCGCGTTCCAACTGGGCGGTGACAGGCCTCTATTTCTATGATGCGCAGGTGGTGGAGATCGCCGCCAACCTCAAGCCCTCTGCACGCGGCGAGCTGGAAATCACAGATGTGAACAAGGCTTATCTGGAGCGCGGCCAACTTCATGTGGAGAAGATGGGCCGCGGCTATGCCTGGCTTGATACCGGCACCCATGACAGCCTTGTAGATGCAGCCACCTTCGTGCGCACCATCGAGAAGCGTCAGGGCCTGCGCGTGGCCTCGCCCGAGGAAATCGCCTTCAACAAGGGCCTCATCGACGCCAGCACCCTCTTCGCCCTCGGCCAGAAGCTCGGCAAAAGTGATTATGGCCAGTATCTCATGCGCCTCGCGCGTGAGAATGAACTCTGAGCCGCAGGCTGCACTGATCTGCAAGGGAAGAAATAAAAAGGGGCTGGCCTTCCGGGCCAGCCCCTTTTGCATTTAATGCGCGGGAAACTGTCCTATCACCCGCCGCGCGGCAGCAGCCAGGAGAACAGATTCTTGCTGCGGGCTGGTTTCACATCATCCGGCAGGCTGGTCACCACCACCATATGGGTGATCTCACCCCGCCGATAAGCGGCCAGGAAGCGATCATAATCCTTGAAGGAAATGCAGCCGTTGGAATCCCCGCGCGCGCCCATCAGATAGCTGTGCGTCAGGAAGCCGTTGCGCCCATACATGCGCCCGGACCCGACCGGATGCATGCGCAATGCGGCTACGCCATGGAACAGCGCTTCACGCGGAGTGAGGCGATAGGTATTCGGCGGCGTCGGCCCCAGATTGCGCACCGCGACATAACGCGGATTGTCAAATTTGTCGCCAAGGCCGGAATGAGCCTCAAGCTGGTCGCCATTGGGCATGTACACGACCTGCCCTGAAATATCATAGACCGCGAACCGGTTTTCCCGCGTCGGCAAGGTCACATTGGTATGGCTGGGAATGCGACCGGGCGGCGTCGTGCGGCGCGGCGGCGCAACCCGCTCGGGCGAGCGCGCGGCAGGGGCTGTCGCGGATGCCTCGGGCGGTGCCTCGGTGCGCCCGAGTGAAGCCATTTGCTGGCGTTCACTCCGCCCCAGCGGGTGGCTCAGCGGCAACGGCGCAGTGGCCATGTCCGAATCCAGCAGGGGCGTATCCGTCGCCCCCATGGGGTTGGGCGCCGGCACCGGCACGCTCACCACAACGCGCGCCTCAGGCGCGACATCCCGCGAAACAATCATCCCCGAAAAGCGCCCGGCCACACCGGAAGAAGGCGAACGCAACACCCAGTTAGGGTCAATATCCACCCACCCGGATGGCGGGAGGCCGGCCGTATCGCCCACCACCCCACCGACAGAAGCCATGGAATAACGGTTCGTCACCGGCTCACGCCGCATCTGGGCCAAGGTGTCCGTCTCTGCACCGGAAAGCTCCGCGGAAACCGGAGATGTCTCGATATCAGGGGAGGAACTGATCCAGGCAACGCCCTGTGTCGCCACCAGCAATGCCACGCCAACAACGCCGAGACCAATGGCCGCCACCGGCATCAAACGGCCAAAACGGCTTTTGCCCAGAGCATCAAACCAGCCCTGTCGGCTGGCGGGCTCATCCATCATGTCCTCATCGGGGGCCGATTGCGACCAGTCGGTCCGGGCCCATCCGGCCGGGTCTTCATCCTCCCGCTCAGGGCGGAAGAACCGACCGGCCGAAACCTGATCGTCGTCATCATGGCCAGCCCGGCCATGGTGCCGCTCTTCATTCCGGTCCCACATCGGATGCGTCATGATCCCCGTTCTCGAACAGATGTCCGCATGAATGGCCGCCCCCATGCCCAGCCCGAACATATCATCAGGCCCGGCACTGTTCACGGCTCACAATTCAAATCATTCCGTCACTTTTGAGGCCAAGCGCGGCTTTTTTCGCATTTTGCGGGCCGCAGGCTTCAAAAATAGCCGGCTTTCATTGCACTCCCGACGAAACATGGGGGCTGCAAGAGCCACATGCCGCCACTCATGCCGCAGTTTGGGCTGTTTTGGTAAATATAGTCTTGCCCTCGTAAAACCGTGACTCCACAGCCTTCCGGCAGGCCCTCACCCGGTCGTATCCCCACCCTTGGGGCGGCATTCACAACCTGCCCGCCTCGAAGAGGATGCGTCGTGCCTGTGGTGCGCGCTATAAGGCTCACAGTTTCAAGGTTGGAACCGGAACGCTCCATTCATGACCTCCCCATTTGATGCTGGCCAGATCGCCCGCGCGCAAGCCCGTTCTTCCGGTTCCGAGCCGCCCGGGACGATAACACCGACACAGACCGGACCCGCCAAAACCGGAGGGGCCCAGACGCCGGACGAGCTTCTGACAGCCTTCAACCGTCTGGCCGAGCATATGAACCGCTGCATTCTGGGGCAGGCGGATTTCGTGCGCCTGCTGCTGGTTTCCGTGCTGGCGGATGGCCACCTGCTGGTGGAAGGCGCGCCGGGCCTGGCCAAGACCAAGGCCATCAAGGCGCTGGCCCAGGCGATCGACTGCGACGACCAGCGCATCCAGTTCACGCCGGATCTTTTGCCCTCCGACCTCACCGGCACGGATATCTACCGCCCGGAAGATGGCAGCTTCCGCTTCCAGCCCGGCCCGGTGTTTCACAATTTCATTCTGGCCGACGAAATCAACCGTGCCCCGGCCAAGGTGCAGGCCGCCCTGCTGGAAGCCATGGCCGAGCGGCAGGTCACGGTGGGCGGGGTCACCTATCCCCTGCCCCAGCTCTTCCTCGTGATGGCGACACAAAACCCCATTGAGCAGGAAGGCACCTATCCGTTGCCGGAAGCCCAGCTCGACCGCTTTCTTCTGCATGTGAAGATTGATTATCCCGACCTTGCCGCCGAACGGCAGATTCTGCGCCTCGTGCGCGGAGAGGCCCATGGCGAGACAGTGGAGTTCGGCACGCCACTGCCGCAGAATGTCATCTTCGCGGCCCGACAGGCGGCACTCGCCACCTATATGTCTGAAGCGGTGGAAGAATATCTGCTGCAATTCGTTCATGCCACCCGCAACCCCACCCTTTATGGGGCAGACCTGGAAGGGCTGGTCTCGTTCGGTGCCAGCCCGCGCGGCACCATTGCGCTGGATCGCTGCGCCCGCGCGCAGGCCTGGCTGGCCGGGCGTGATTATGTGGTGCCCGAGGATGTGCAGGCCGTACTGCTGCCGGTGCTGCGCCATCGCGTGCTGCTGAGCTTCGAGGCGCAGGCCGATGGCATGAGCAGCGATACATTTCTGGAAGCCCTTCTGGCCCGCGTGCCGGTGGGCTGAAGAGCGGACAGTGCCGATGGCCGCCTCCCTGCGCCCCCACCCCCATTACGGGCTGTTCGCCCCTCTGGATGAGCTGATCGCCATGCAGCCGGCCGAAGGGCTGGGTGGCTTTGCGCCTGGTGGCAAGGTGCGCACCCACCAGTTTGGCGGCCACCGCTCCGCCTTTCGCGGGCGCGGCATGGAATTTGACGAGGTGCGCGCCTACCAGCCCGGTGACGATATCCGCACCATTGACTGGCGGGTGACCGCCCGCACCGGGCGTACCCACACCAAGCTGTTTCAGGAAGAGCGCGAGCGCCCCGTGCTGCTGCTGATGGATGCGCGCCACGCCATGCGCTTCGGCACCCGTGAGCGCTTCAAATCGGTGCAGGCCGCGCGGGTGGCGGCAATGCTCACCTGGGTGGGGCTGGCCGGGCATGACAGGGTGGGCGGCGTGCTGCTCTCACCTGATGGGCTTTCCGCCTATCGCCCCGAACGCAGCCGCAGACGCATTCTGCATTTTCTCAAGGCGCTCTCGCAGGCCACACGCAGCGGGCTGGCGCTGGAGGAGGATGCACCCGCCCCGCCCTCTCCCGATATGGAACCAGACCTCGCCACGGCGCTGGACCATCTGCGCATCGCCTCACGCCCCGGCACACTGATTTTCCTCATCAGCGATTTTGACGATTTCAACGATACCGCACAAATCGCCCTGAACCGTCTGGCCGCCGCCCAGCAGGTCACGGCCCTGTTCATTCATGACAAGCTGGAGGAACAACTGCCCCAGCGCGGCCATTTCCGCCTCAGCGATGGCGAAGAAGTGGCCCTGCTGGATGCCGGCAACCGCATACAGCACAAGACATGGGCAGCCCATTTCGCGGCAAGGCGGGCGCGTGTCGAACAATTCTGCCGCCGCATGGGCATCGCCTTCCTGCCCCTGCGTACGGATGAAGACCCCGGCATCATCCTGATGCCCGGCCAGATGGGCGCCATGGGGTCGGCGCGGGGCAGGGCGGGACGCAAGACGCAACCGGGTGCGCCCCATCGCGGGGTGGCAGCCTGATGGCGCAGCCTCTTCCTCCCGCTCAGGCCACCCCGGCAACGGCTCCTCTCTCGGCCCAACAAGCCGTGCCCCTCACACCCGAGAACAGCGTTCCTCTGGATCTGCTGCGGCCGGATGCGCCCTTGTCGCTCGATCCGGGGCAGGACCCGCTGGAGCGCCTGCGCGATATTCATCTGCCGCCGGATGTACCCTTCTGGCCACCGGCTCCGGGCTGGTTCATTCTGGCCGGGCTTGCACTGTTTCTCGTGCTGTTTCTGCTGTGGCGCGAATGGCGCTGGCGACACTCCCTCGCCTACAAGGCGCTGAAAACGCTGGAGGCCGAAACGCACAATGCCGGCAGCCGGGCCACGGCAGCCGCAGCCGCCACCGTGTTCCGCCGCATTCTGGTGAGCCGGGGCAAAACCCATGAGGCCGCGCTCGCAGGCCCGCCATGGCAGACGTTCCTTCAGGCTGGAAAGACCGGTTTGCCGGAAGAACTGGCCCTGTTGGTGGCACAGGCCCCCTATCTGCCTCCCCAGGATATGCAGACAGCCAATGCTGCGGATACGGTGCTGCGGGCCACACTGCTGAAGGCCGCCCAACGCTGGGTGCGGAGCAACGCATGATCAGCTTTCAGTGGCTCTGGGCACTGGCCGCCCTTCCCCTGCCTCTTCTGATGCGCCTGCTGCCGGCGGTGCAGCCGCGCAAGGCTGGTGCGCTGCGCGTGCCCTTCTTCCGTGATCTGGTGACGGAAGGTCTTCTGGCTCCGGGCGGGCGCAAACCCCGGCGCGGACGGCTGGCCCTGATGAGCCTGATCTGGATTTTGCTGGTGGTGGCCGCCGCCCGCCCGGCCTATATCGGCCCGCCCGTGCCCATTCCGGTGGAAGGACGCGATCTGATGATGGCGGTGGATCTTTCCGGCTCCATGGCGCGGCGCGATTTCTCCGTCAGCGGCATGCCGCTGGATCGCCTCACCGTGGTGAAGACTGTGGCGGATGATTTCATCGCCCGCCGTAGCGGCGACCGCGTGGGGCTGATCCTGTTCGGCACACGCGCCTATATTCAGGCCCCTCTCACCTTTGATCGTAACGCCGTGCGCAGCCTGCTGTCGCAAGCCTCCATCGCCATGACGGGGCAGGAAACCGCAATTGGCGATGCGATCGGCCTTGCGGTAAAAACCCTGCGGGACCGGCCGGAAGACCAACGCGTGCTCATTCTGCTCACCGATGGAGCCAATACGGCCGGTGTTTTGGGGCCGATGCAGGCCGCCGGAATCGCGAAGCGCGAGCATGTAAAAATCTACACCATCGGCGTGGGGGCCGACGCCTCCGCCGGCAATATGTGGATGGTGAACGCCTCCAACGATCTGGATGAGAAGACCCTGGCGGATATCGCGCAGATGACGGGCGGACGCTATTTTCGCGCGCGGGATACGGCGGGGCTCGCCGCCATCTATGAAGACATCAACAAGCTGGAACCGACCGCCGGAGATCCGCTCTTTCTCCACCCCACGGTGAGTCTGTTTCCATGGCCTCTGGGGGCGGCATTGGCGCTGAGCCTTCTCATGGGCCTTTATATGGGCCTGTTCTCCGCCCGGCCCCGGCGTGTGAAGCAGGAGACGCAACCATGATGGATGGTCTCTCCCTTCTGCCAGCGAGTTTTCATTTTCTGCGCCCCGAATGGTTGCTGGCACTACTGCCGGCGTTTCTGGTGGCATTACTGGCCGGGCGCGGTCTGAGGCGCGGACGCAGTGACTGGACCGGCATTGTGGATACCCACCTGCTGGCGCATCTGGCCATTGGCGGCAGGCGTGCAGGCCAGAAGAATGGCGCAAAAGCGGGCGGCGGGCGCTGGCCGGCGCTGCTGCTTCTGCTCGGCTGGGTGCTGGCCAGCCTGGCCATGGCCGGCCCCACCTGGCGCAAGCTGCCCACCCCGGCGCTCGACCGGCTGGACCCGACCGTACTGGCGCTGAGCCTTGCCCCCGGCATGGACATGACAGACACCTCCCCCAGCCGCCTTGTCGCCGCCCGGCACAAGATGGAGGATATTCTCCAGCGGATGCGCGGCGGGCAGGTGGGTTTCATCGTCTATGCAGACAGGCCCTTCGTGGCCGCACCGTTGACGGAAGATGCCCGCATTATCGCGGCCATGCTGCCGGAACTCTCCACCGATCTTATGCCCGTGCCGCAGGATCGGCCGGAACGCGCCATCACCCAGGCTATCGCCCTGCTGCAAGGGGCCGGAGCCACCACCGGGCGCATCGTGCTGCTGACCCATGATGCCGGCGATCAGCCCGGAGCCACCCTCCGCGCGGCCGAAATGGCGGAACAGGCTGGTTATACGGTCAGCTTCATTTCAATCGGCGAGACGAGCCCCGATGCCGAAGACGCCTTGCAGGCGGCGGCGGATGCCGGCAAAGGCGCGCTCGCGCCCATGTCCATCGACGATACGGATCTGGACACCATCTTCACCGGCCCGGCGCGGGCCTCGGCCTCCAATCCACTGCATGATACCGGCCTGACAGCCGACACATGGCAGGATATGGGGCCATGGCTGTTGCTGCCACTTCTGGTGATGGGAGCGCTGGCCTTCCGTCGTGGCTGGCTGGCCGGGCTGATACTCGCCCTTTTTCTACCGCTTGGCGCGCCCTCCGCACTGGCACAAGAGGCACAGCTACAGGCACGGGAACGGACACCACAGACGGCCTCCACCCCAACCTCTGCCGCCCCGCCTTTGCCCGCCTCACCGCCGGAAATGGAGCGCTGGCGCAATCTGTGGCAACGGCCAGACCAGCAGGGCGCGCAGGCTTTCGAGCTGGGTGATTTCAGCGATGCTGCACAGCGCTTTGAAGATCCGGCCTGGCGCGCCAGCGCCCTCTACAAGGCCGGCCGGTATGAGGCCGCCGCGCAGGCCTATGCGCATGTGCCGAATGCGGATTACAACCGCGGCAATGCCCTCGCCCGCGCTGGCAAGCTGGAAGAGGCGCTGACCGCCTACGACGCCGCCCTCGCCGCCCGGCCTGATGACGCCGACGCCCTGTTCAACCGTGACCTCATCGCCGAGCTTCTGAAAAAGCAGCAGGATGAGCCCCCGCCAGACAATGGGGGTGGGCCAGGCAATTCCGGGGGCTCCGGCTCGCAGGACCAGCAGCAGGATTCCCAGCAGCAGAGCCCGCAGCAGCAAGATCAGAAACAGGACAATCAGCCGCAGGAATCCAAGCCCGAGGATGGGGAGAATGAACCCCAGCCCCAAAAGCAGGATGCGCAGAATCCGGGCCAGCCCCCCCAGCCGGAACAGCAGCCGGGCGACCGGAAGGACGGGCAGGAAGGCAGCAACCCGCAAAAGGCTCCGCAACAGCCCCCCCGGCCAGACAACGCGCCCGGCTCCGATCAGCAGCAGGATCAGAACCAGCAGGAGGAAGGCAAGGACAAGCAGGACGAGCAGCACCCGCCGCAGGATCAACCCGCGCAGAAAGACCAATCCCCCCCGCAAGAGCCTGCACCCGCCCAGCCGGCCGATGACCCGCAGGAAGCCGGCCCAGAGCAAGGCGGACCAGACACCGCCGGGCAAAAGGAAGGCGCCGATGCAGCAGGCGGCTCCACATCCGTCAATGCCCGCCCGATGACCGAGCAGGACCAGAATAGCGAACAGGCCCTGCGCATGGTGCCGGATGACCCCTCCGGCCTGCTGCGCGCACGCATTCGCGCTTATTATGATGGCGGGCCTGTCAGTGTCGGAGAAGAGTGAGATGCACCATTCATCCGGCCCGGCTCCCCAGCTCTCGCGCCCTGCGCTGCGCAAGGCAGGGCTGGCGCTCTTCACCTGCGCAGTGCTGATGGCGACAGACCCATGGCCGGGCCTGTCCGCCATGGCGCAGGCCCATGATGAAGACCACTCCAACGCACCGCTTGATGCCCCCGCCCTCACCAGCCGGGTGGACCGCACCGTGGTGGCGGCCGGAGAAAGCTTCAATTATGTCCTCACCCTTGCCAATGGGCAGGGGCGTTCCCCACCCGATCTGACTCCCCTGCTGAAAGATTTTGAAGTGGTGGACCGCCGGCGCGCCAGCCGCGCCGAAATGAAGCATGGCCACCATCTGCATCTGGATGAGTGGGTCATCACCCTTCAGCCCAAACGGCTGGGCACCCTCACCATTCCTCCGCTGACGGTGAACGGGCTTACCTCCAGAGCGGCGCGTGTGCAGGTGGTGCCAGCCGCCCCGCTGAAGGCTACCGGCGACGCCCCGCTTTTCGTGCGGGTGGCAGCCGGAGCCGGGCCCGCCTTCGCCCAGAGCGACATTCCCGTAACCGTGCGCATTTATGACCGCATCGGCATGGTGCGCGGCTCCATGGAAAAGCCGGTGGCCGAAGGGGCCACATTCACCGAGGATGGCGACCAGCGCCAATATCTCAAGACCATCGACAACAAGCGCTATCGGGTGCTTGAGCAAAGCTACCTCATGCGGCCCCAGCGCAGCGGAGAGATACGGATTGAACCCCTGCGGCTGGAGGCGACGGTTTCCAGCTTCCAGGGCAGTTCCGCCGCATCGGACATGGCCGGGGTGCTGGGTCGGGGGATGGACCCCGGCCATCGCCTGGAGCGCAATCTCACGGTGCGCTCACAGCCGGTTTCCATCACCGTGCAACCGCGCCCGGAAGGCGCGAAGGGCTGGTTCCTGCCTGCCCGGAATGTGACGCTGCGCGAGGAGTGGTCCACCCCGCCAGACAAGGCCCGCGTCGGACAACTGCTGACCCGTACACTTATTCTTGAGGCAAAGGGCTCCACATCAAACCAGCTTCCCCCGCTGTCCATCAGCCCCGTCGCCGGGCTGCGCCAGTATGAGGACCATGCCGAGGCCGAAAATGTCTGGGTGGGAGATGAGATGGGCACACGGCTGGAGAAGGTCATCTCCATCATGCCAACCCAGCCGGGAACAATGGACCTCCCTGCCATTGATGTGCCTTGGTGGAACCTGACAACCCACCAGCAGGAAAATACCCGCCTTCCGGCCATCACCCTCAAGGTGGAGGGTGATGTGATGGCAGCGGCCGTTCCGCCAGCCGCCGCGCCTGATGATGAGAGTACAGCTTCCAGTGCCTCCCCCTCCTCCATCCTGCCGGAGCAACCGCCGATGCAGCGGCTGACATCGTGGCTGGGGCCGGTGTGGCAACAGGTGCGCCCCCATTGGGCGGTGCTTGGAACAGCGACTTTCGGAGCCCTCGCCCTCATTCTGCTGGCGCTGGGCCTGAAGCGACGGCGCGCAGCCTCGCAGCCACGACAGCCAGAGGCGCGCTCTCCCAAGACAGCTCCTGATATTTCGGAAGAGGAAGCCTTCGCCGCGCTGGAAATCGCCTGCAAGGCTCATAATGCGACACAGGCTCATGCCGCCTTTCTGCGCTGGAAACAGCAGGCACCGCGCACCATATGGGTGGAAAGCCCTATCCCGGCAGAACTGGAACATTTGCGCCAGCATCTTTATGGCAATGCGCCGGGTCTCTGGAATGGAGCCGGCCTGCTCAAAGCCCTGCGTCGAGCGCGCAAAATACAAAAGCGCGCCCCCTCCCGCCCCCATGGGGCCCGGCTGGCGCCGCTCTATCCCGAGGCGTGACCTCGAGCCCTTTTTCCCCAAACAAAACGGGGGCCGCATGTTGCGACCCCCGCTTCAAAATACATCGTCTGACAGAAGCCGGCTCAGGCCAACTTCATCTCCGGCACATCAGCCGGCACGATGAGACGGGCAGAAGTGGCCTTCACCACATCCTCAACGCTCACGCCCGGCCCGCGCTCGCGCAGAACAAGGCCTTCATCGGTGGGCTCGATCACCGCCATTTCGGTGACAATCAGGCTCACACGACGCGCCGCCGTCAGCGGCAATGTGCATTCCGGCACAATCTTCGGCGTACCGCGAGCGGTGTGGACCATGGACACGATGACCTGCTTCGCGCCGGCCACCAGATCCATCGCGCCGCCCATGCCCGGCACCTTGTGGCCCGGCACCATCCAGTTGGCGAGATAGCCCCGTTCATCCACTTCAAGGCCACCAAGAACAGTGATGTCCAGATGACCGCCACGGATCAGCGCAAAGCTCATGGAGCTGTCAATGGAGGCTGCACCGGGCACAGCGGTAACAAAACCACCGCCCGCATCCGTCAGGAAGGGATCTTCCATGCCTTCCAGCGGATGCGCGCCAAGGCCGATCAACCCGTTCTCGGCCTGAAAGAAGACATCCGAATTCTTCGGCAGATAGTTGGCCACCATGCTGGGCAGACCAATGCCCAGATTGACCAGCATCCCCGACTTCAATTCCAGCGCCACGCGCCGTGCGATGACTTCCTTGGCGCTCATGACCGGCTTTTCAGTGGTGTTTGCAGTTTCGGTCATCACGCAGCCCTCGCCAGAAGATGGTCAACCAGAACGCCCGGCGTGTGTACGGCATCCGGGGGAATCACGCCAACGGGCACGATCATGACCGGCTCCGCAATCACGGTTTTGCCGGCCAGGGCCATGGCCGGGTTGAAGTTCCGCGCCGTCAGGGCATAAGCGAGGTTGCCCACATAGTCCGCCTGATGGCAAGCCAGCAGGGCGAAATCCGCATGAAGCGGCTTCTCCAGCAGGTAGGTCTTGCCGTCCACGTCCACCTTCTGCTTGCCGTCTTCGACAGGGGTGCCAAGGCCGGTGGCCGTCAGCACACCGCCAAGGCCCATACCGGCGGCACGAATACGCTCCACCAGCGTGCCCTGAGGCACCAGTTCCACCTCGATCTCCCCGGAAATCATCTTTTCCTGGATCTCGGGGTTGAGACCGATATGGGTCATGATGGCTTTTTTCACTGCCCCGGCGTGGACCAGCGCACCAATGCCCTTGCCCGGCACGCCAGCGTCATTACCGATGACTGTGAGATCCTTCACCCCGCGGGCCACCAGCGCCTCAATGATGCGGAATGGCGTACCCACAGTCATGAAGCCGCCAATCATCAGGCTGGCCCCATCGGGAATAAGCGCTGCGGCTTCCTCGGGTTTGATTGCTGTTTTCATGGAAGCTCTTCTCCCTCAGGCCTTCTCTACTCTACTGCTGCTCGGCCAGCAGCCGCTTGGCCGCGCGTGCAATAACCAGTTCCTCGTTCGTGGGAATGACCATCACGCGGGTACGGCTGAACTCGGTACTGATGACCTGAGCATTTGCCTCGTTCTTGTTCGTGTCGACCTCAATACCAATCCAGGAGAGGTCCTCACAGATGCGACGACGGATTTCGACAGCGTTTTCACCAATACCGCCGCAGAAGACCAGCGCATCCACACCCCCGAGCGTGGCCGCCAGGCCACCCAGCTCACGACGAATGCGGAACACGAAATAATCAATGGCCTCGTGCGCCTCGGGCACCTGAGCATTCAGCAGCACGCGCATATCGTTCGAGATGTCGGACAAGCCGAGCAGACCCGACTTGTAATAGAACATGTCGCGCACCTGATCGACGCTCAGCCCTTCCTGCTGCTGGAGATAGAAGATCACGCCCGGATCAATCTGCCCGCAACGCGTACCCATCGGCAAACCGTCCAGCGGGGTGAAACCCATGGTCGACGCCACGGAGCGGCCATTGAGAATGGCGCACATGGAAGCGCCATTGCCCAGATGCGCCACAACGACGCGCCCGGCAAAAAGCAGGGGAGCAATGCGCTCCAGCTCACCGGAAATATATTCATAGCTCAGGCCGTGGAAGCCGTAGCGACGCACGCCCTTGTCATAATATTCCCGCGGAATGGCGAAGGTGTCATTCACCTTGGGATGCTTGCGGTGGAAGGCGGTATCGAAACATGCCACTTGCAAGGCATCGGGAAAATGAATCTTCGCGGCTTCCACGCCGGCAATATTGTGCGGCTCATGCAGTGGGGCGAGCGGCGAAAGGCTTTTGAGCTCCTTCAACACCGCATCATTAATCACCACCGCCTTTGAGAAATGCGGGCCGCCATGCACCACGCGGTGCCCCACCACGGATGCTTTTGCCGCCGGAAACTTCTCGCGCAGCAGGGCCAGCGCCGTATTGAGCGCAGAGGAATGATCCTGCGCCTGCACGGCCGCCAGATCCTGCTTCACAGCCGGCTCATTCAGACCAAACTGGGTCTTCAGCTGCGGTTGACCGCCAATATTCTCCACACCGCCAACGGCCATGAGCTGCGGCTCACCTGCACCGGCGATGTTGTACATGGAGAATTTGAGCGAAGACGACCCAGCATTCAGGGTCAGCGTAACGGGAAGGGTCATTGGTCGCAATTCCTCAGATCTTGCCCATCAGGCGGGCCTGATGCACCAGGGCCACCGCGCAGGAGGCAAGGCGCGACTTGTCGCTGTCGGCACGCGAGGTGAGGATGATTGGCACCTTTGCGCCCATCACGATCCCGGCGGCTTCAGCACCGGAAATGAAGGTGAGCTGCTTGGCCAGCATGTTGCCGGCGTCCAGATCCGGCACCACCAGCACCTCGGCCTGGCCAGCTACCGGGGAGACAATGCCCTTGATGCGCGCGGCGGCCAGATTGATGGCATTGTCCATGGCCAGCGGGCCATCCACCATGCCGCCAGTAATCTGCCCCCGCTCATTCATCTTGGACAGCAGCGCCGCATCCACGGAAGACGGAATGGACGGATTGACCGTTTCCACCGCCGAGAGCACGCCCACCTTCGGATTGTCCATCCCCAGGGAGTGCGCCAAATCAATGGCGTTCTGCACGATATCCACCTTCGTCGGCAGATCCGGCGAGATGTTCACGGCCGCATCGGTCACCAGCAGCGGGTGCGACACACCGGGTACATCCATCACGAAGATATGGGTAAAGCGGCGGCCAATACGCAGGCCCCGTTCCTTGCGCAGGGCGGCATGCAGCAGCACATCGGTGTGCAGATGCCCCTTCATCAGCGCATGGGCGCGCCCCTCGGCCACCAGATCCACGGCAGCATTGGCGGCGGCGGAATCATTGATCTGGTCGATGATTTCCACGCCATCCAGATTTTCACCCAGCTCCTTGGCGGCGGCGAGAATCTTGTCTTTCTGACCGACCAGAATGGGCGTGATGAGCTTGGCTTTCATGCCCAGAATGGCGCCACCCAGAGAGTTTGCCTCTTCCGGTGCAACCACGGCCACGGAAATCGGTTCCAGCGTCTCCGCCCGTTCCAGAAGGGCGTCAAAATGGCGATGGCTCTGCACCACAAGGCCCGGCAGATCCTGTTCCTCATACTGGAATTTGGCGGTGGGGGCGCACACCTCGGCCTCCCCTTCCAGCAGCACGGCATCATCGGAGACACGCCGCACTTCGGTGCCGAGACGCACGGTGCGGTCATCCTTCTTTTCAAGGACGGTGACCTTCGCCACCAGATCATCCCCGGCCTTGGCGCGGTCCTTGAAGGTGAAAACCTGATGCTTGTAGAGCGTTCCCGGCCCCGGAAGAATGTTGCCGAGCACGGCGGAAATCAAAGACCCCACCCACATGGAGGGCGCCACGACCTCATCTTCCTTGCCATCTCCATCCACATCCTGATGCGGCAGATGCATGGGATTGTGATTGCCGGAAGCATTGGCGAAGACAATCAGATCATCAGCGGTGCAGCTGCGCTTCAGTTCCGCGCAATCACCCACCTTGAGTTCTTCAAAAGTTCTGTTTTCGCGAATCATGAAACGACCCTGCCCCGGCATGAATGAAGGAAAAGGGGCGCCGCGCATTGCCCGGCGACCATGGCAGGAAGGCCGGGGCCCGTCCTCCGGCGAAACGCCGCAGAGGGCCTCAGACCTTCCACATTCCGGAAAACTCAGCTTCGGGCCTCTCAGCCCATGATGTGGAAACCACCATCAATCATATGCACGCAGCCCGTCACATTGCGGGCGGACGGGCTGGCGAGGAAGGCTGCATAAGCCCCCACATCGCGCAATGTGGACAGCTGGTGGGTAGGCGCGCGGGCCGACACTTCATTCATCATGGTGTCGAACTCGGCGATGCCCGAAGCCGCGCGCGTCTTCATCGGCCCAGGCGAGAGGGCATTCACGGAGATGCTCTTTGCACCCAGCTCAGCGGCCATGTAGCGCACGGAGGCTTCCAGAGCGGCCTTCACCGGCCCCATCACATTATAATGCTCCATCACACGGGCGGAGCCATAATAGGAGAGGGTCTGGCAGGAGCCGCCATTGACCATCAGCGGCTCGGCGTGGCGCACCATGCGCATGAAGGAATGGACGGAAATATCCATGGCCATGCCAAAGCCATCGCGCGAGCAATCCACAACGCGCCCGTGCAGATCGTCCGCCGGGCAAAAGGCAACCGCATGGATCAGGGTATCGAGCCGGCCCCATTTTTCGGAGATCTGCCGGAACAGATCCGCCATGGCCGTATCATCCTGCACATTGAGCGGCGCGATGATTTCGGCATCCAGCTCTTCCGCCAGCGGGCGAACGTGGGGTTCAGCCTTCTCATTCAGGTAGGTGATGGCAAGATCGGCCCCCTGATGGCGCAGCGCCTTGGCGCAGCCCCATGCGATGGAGTGTTCATTGGCAACCCCAACGACAAGAGCTTTCTGACCCGATAAGGAAAACATCACAGCCTCCCTGACATATCTGCCAGTGGTATCATATTGCCAGAGGCGCGCATGGCAACCTCAAACACCCGGTGCATAAAGTTTCTTCCTTCGCCATTTCTTTAGGCAGAAAACTTCTTCAAGCTCATTTCTTGCCAAAAATGCGTTTGAGCCTACTTCACGCCCCGGAATGGACTTTCACCACGCTGCTGTAGCCGTTGAATCACTTCAAAACGATGACGCAGGTCAACCGTATGAAGATACGAGCTTTCTGCATCTCCTGTTTTCCATGCCGCGAAACTTTCATCACCTCTGCGCATACGACTCTTTGCCTCACGGGTGCGGTCTGAATCAGAAAATCATCCGGCCCGGCAAGGAAGCTCAAAGCAGCTGCGCCATGAAAACTTGTCATCGGCATCTGAATTTTCAACATATGGACAGTGAACTGCCCTGCCCTTAGGCTTCCATTGGCCTAAGGACGAATCGCATCTGGCTTCTCCGGCTTTTTTCGCTTGAAAGGCGCCGCCTTATTCATGAGCCGGTTGTTGTTTGCTGTGCTGGAAGCGTGCATCCTGCGGCGCAACACAGCGCATGCGCGCACATTGTGCGGACAGAATGGGGCCAGCGCGCCGCGATTGCGGGGCTGTCAGCATCTGCGGGGAGTATGAATGAGCACCATCCCGATCCACTATGACAGGATCCTCTCCATTGTTGGCGAGGTGGTGCGTGTAGCCCTGCCCGCGCAAACGCGGGATGACCCGGAAGGGCCGCGTTATGGCGACTTGGCGGTGGTGTATGATGGCGATGTCGCCGGTGCGGAAGATCCTTTCCACGCCAGCCAGCCGCGCCTTGCGCAGGTGGTGCAGCTTGAGGAAGGAGCAGCCTCGCTCCAGGTGTTTGGCGGCACACAGGGCCTGTCCACCCGCACCCGCGCGCGGTTTCTCGGCCACCCGCCGCAGGTGGCCTTTTCCGACAATATTCTCGGCCGTGTCTTCACCGGCGATGGCAGCGTGATGGATGAAGGCCCGCGCCTCGATCAGGACCGGCAGGTGAATATTGGCGGCCCCTCCGCCAACCCGGCCCGGCGCGCGCTGGCCAGCCGCATGATCCGCACCAATGTGCCGATGATCGACGTGTTCAACTGCCTGGTGGAAAGCCAGAAGATCCCCATCTTCTCCACCGCCGGCGAACCGCATGACGCCCTGCTGGCGCGCATCGGCGTGCAGGCGGAAGCCGATATTGTGGTGTTTGGCGGGCTCGGCCTCACCTTTGATGATTACTGGCGCTTCCGCACCGCCTTCGAGGATGCCGGCGTGTTCGCGCGCACCGTCATGTTCATCAATCAGGCCGCGGACCCGCCGCTGGAGCGTCTGCTGGTGCCGGATATGGCGCTCGCCGTAGCTGAACGTTTCGCGGTGGAGGAAAAGAAGCGCGTTCTCGTGCTGCTGACCGACATGACCGCCTTCGCCGACGCCCTGAAGGAAGTGGGCGTGGCGATGGAGCGCGTGCCTTCCAATCGCGGTTATCTGGGTGATCTCTATTCCCAGCTCGCCCGGCGCTATGAGAAGGCCGCGGTATTTCAGGGGGCGGGCTCTGTCACCATTCTCACCGTCACCACCATGCCTGGCGGAGACGTGACGCACCCGGTACCGGACAATACCGGCTATATCACCGAGGGGCAGTTCTACCTGCGTGACGGGCTGATAGACCCCTTCGGCTCGCTTTCCCGCCTCAAGCAGCATGTCATCGGCAAGGAAACGCGCGAAGACCATTCGGCGGTGATGAACACCATGATCCGTCTCTATGCCGGCGCGCGCGAGGCCGAGCGCAAGCAGTCCATGGCCTTTGAACTGTCGGATTATGACCAGCGCCTGCTGCGCTATGGCGCGCTGTTCAAAGAGCGCTTCATGGATATCAGCGCCAATCTTTCGCTGGAGGCCGCGCTGGATCTTGGCTGGCAGACCATGGCGGAATGCTTCGCGCCGGAAGAACTTCTGGTGCGCCAGAATCTGCTGGAGAAATACTATCCCGCACCGCAGGATTGATGGCCATGGCCCAGAACTCCCGCGTGACACTGAGCAAATCCCAACTCAGCCGCGAGAAGGAAAATCTCGCCAGCTATCGCCGCTACCTGCCGGCGCTGGATCTCAAGCGCCAGCAGCTCATGGCCGAGCGCAACCGCGCCCGCATTGCCTGCGCGGATCTGGAGCAAGCCATGCACCGGGCCATTGAAGAAGCCGGTGCAACCCTGCCCATGATGGCCGAGCACCGGCTGGATCTGAAAGGGCTCGTCACCCTGGAGGAAGTCCTCATCGACATGCAGAATGTCGCTGGCGTGCGCCTGCCTCAGGTTCGCGCTGTGCAGGTGAAGGTGGCACCCTATGGCCCGATGACCCGCCCGCACTGGGTGGACGCTTTGGTGCGCCGGTTGACCGAGGCCGTGCGTCTGCGCGCCGAAATGCAGGTTGCCGAGCGCCGCATGGCCCTGCTGGACAAGGCCGTGACGCGCGTGACCCAGCGCACCAATCTGTTTGAGAAGATCCTGATTCCGCAGGCGGAAAAGAATATTCGCCGCATCATGGTCTTCATCGGTGATACAGAGCGCGCCGCCGTCGTGGCCGCCAAGCTCTCCAAAAGCAAACGCGCCCGTGAGAAGGTCGCCCGCCCGGAGGCTCGCGCATGAGTATTGCCCGCATGCAGCGCATCACCCTGTGCGGCCCTTCGGCAGACAAGGCCCGCACGCTGGACGCCCTTCAGGCGCTGGGCGTGATGCATCTCATTCCCCTGAGCGATCCCGGCCCGCTGGTGCCGCGTGACGCCACCCGCACCAACCGCACCGAAGAAGCCTGGCGACATCTGGAAGAGGCGGCGGACAAGCGCCTGACCTTCCGGCCCGGTATCGCATTCGATCTGGATGAGGTGGTCGCGCGCGTGCTTGATAACCGCGCCCATCTGCGCACCCTGCACAACCGGATCGAGTTTTTACAGAACCGGGTTGAGGCGCTCGCGCCATGGGGCGACATCCACTTTCCGGCGCTGAATGAGATGGGCGGTCAACGCCTGTGGTTCTATGCCCTGCCTCTGGCGACCCGCCCGGCGCTGGACCGCGTGGAGCTGCCCTGGCAGGTGGTGCGCAAAACCTCCACCACCCTTTATGTGGTGGTCATCAGCCCGGAGGAGCCGCCGGCAGACCTGCTGCCCGTGCCCCGCACCTGCACCGGCAACCTGCCGCGCAGCGTGATGAAGCAGGAGGTTGAAGAACTGGCCGTTGCCATAGATCAGGCCGAAAGCGCACGCAGCGAACTGACCCGCTGGCGGCTGGCGCTGGGCCTGCATCTGGCTGCTGCCGCAGACCGCGAGGATCTGGATGTCGCCATGGCCCAGACCCTCGACGCAGAGGCCGTGTTCGCCGTGCAGGGCTGGGTTCCGATCGACGCCACTGCCGCTGTGTGTGAACTGGCGGAAAAGGCACGCCTTGCCTTCGTGGTGGAAGAGCCCGGCCCGGAAGATATGCCGCCCACCCAGTTGCGCACCCCTGCGGGCATGGAAAGCGGCAGCGACCTCACCTTCTTCTATACAAGCCCCGGCTATCGCAGCTGGGACCCGAGCCTGATGGTGTTTGCATCCTTCGCCCTGTTCTTCTCCATGATCGTGGCAGATGCGGGCTATGCCATCATCATCGCCCTCACCACCCTGCTGTTCTGGAAGAAGCTGGGCGGCACGGCCGGTGGCCGGCGTGGGCGCGTGCTGCTGGGCGTGCTTTCAACCACGGCCATTGTCTATGGCGTGCTGGCGGGCTCCTATTTCGGGCTGGAGCCGCCGGAAGGCAGCTGGCTGGCGGCCATCTCCATCATTGATGTGCAAAATTTCGATCAGATGATGGATCTCACCATCTTCATCGGGGCCCTGCACCTGTCCATCGCCCTTGGTGCCGTGGCCTGGCTCAACCGCACCAGCGGCAAGGGGTTTTCAGCGCTGGGATGGATTGTCGCGCTGTGGTCCGGCATGATGCTGGCCCATGGTGCGGATGACAGCCTGTTCGCCATGGAAACCATCGGCTCTCTCGGCCTCGCCGTGGGCCTGTGCATGGTGTTCTCCGGTGCGGCCGCCGCCGTGCCTGTCACCACCCCGAAGGACTGGCTGAAACGCCTGATTGCCGGTGCCATGGCGCTCACCAGCGCCACCAAGCTGTTTGGCGATGTGCTGAGCTATCTGCGCCTGTTCGCGCTGGGGCTGGCCAGCGCCTCCCTCGCCATCACCTTCAACACGCTGGCGGTGGAAATGCGCGGCACGCATCCCGGCCTTGGCGTGCTGCTGATGATCCTCATTCTTGTCTTTGGCCATTCGGTGAATTTCATGCTCGGTGTCATGAGCGGCGTGGTGCACGGGCTGCGGCTCAATTTCATCGAGTTCTTCGGCTGGGGCCTGACCGAAGAAGGCTACCCCTTCCGCGCCTTCACCAAGCGCACCCACACTCAGATTCAGGAACAGACCGGGGCCGGCGAGAGCGTGACGAACGCCCGCCCGGCACACCCGTGAGGAGACGGACCTATGGATGAACTTGTCATCACGCTTGGCTGGGTTGGCGTGTTTGCCCCCATGGCTTTCGGCGCGCTGGGCTGCGCCATCGGCGTGGCCATTGCCGGCCAGGCCGCCATTGGTGCCATGCTGGAAACCGATAGCGGATACGGGCGTTTCATCGGCGTTTCAGTCATCCCCTCATCCAACGTCATCTATGGCATTGTGGTGATGTTCTCCCTGCAACAGAGCATTACGGCGGAGAATGGCGGGGCGCTGTTCGCCATTGGCTTCCTGGCTGCGCTGGTGCTGCTCTATTCCGCCATCTGGCAGGGCCGCGCCTGCGCCAGCGCCATCGCCGCCTCCAAGACCAAGCCGGAAATCTTCGGCCTGTCGCTGGCCCCGGCCGCCATCGTGGAAGGCTTCACGGTCTTCACCTTCGTGTTTGCGCTGGTTCTGGCCCGCTCCATCTGATTTTCAGCCCCCCGCCGGCCTTCTGCGGCCATGCCGCGTGCGGCGGGGGAACAACGCCATCACTTTTGCCCGCATTTGCGTGCCTGCCTTGTGCCCCTGGCGCATGTCGCACCCGCCCGGAAATGCGCCCGATCATGCTCCAGGAGCGCGCCATGTCCCAGAAGCAGACTGCCGCCACCGCCTCGGGCGTCGAAGCCCTCATCACCCGCCTGCGCGATGAAGGCGTGTGCGCCGGCCGGACCGAGGCCGACCGTCTTGTGGCCGAGGCGCAGGCCCATGCCCGTGAAATTCTCGAAAAGGCGGAAGCTCAGGCTCACGCCCTGCGCGAAGCGGCGCGGGATGAAGCCGAGGCCCTGCGCCGCGCCGGGGAAGATGCCCTGCGCATCGCCGTGCGCGATACCATGCTGGAGCTGAAAAGCCAGATCTCGCAGCGCTTCGCCTCTGAAGTGGGCAAGACCGTCTCTCAGGTGATGAGGGATGATGAGCTGCTCAAGCGCATGGTTCTCGCCGTGGCCAGCGCCAGCCGCGATGAGGCCGGCATGGACCGCGCCGGTGAGATGGTTATCGAGCTACCCCGGCAGGTGGTGGGGCTGGATGAGCTGCGCCGCAACCCGGAAGAGCTGGTGGAAGGCTCCCTTACCCATTTCGCAGCCGCCACCGCCGCCGACATGCTGCGCGCCGGGGTCACCTTCTCCCGGCAGGAGGGGGATGATGGCGGTATCCGCATTCATCTGGTTGATCGCGGCGTCAGCGTGGAGCTGACGGACAAGGCCGTGGCCGCTCTGCTTGTGGCCCATCTCCAGCCCCGTTTCCGCGCCCTGCTGGAGGGTGTGGTGCGATGATCGGCGTCGTGGATGAGCCTTATGTGATGCTGATGTCCAGCCTGCCCGCGCTGGGCCAGCTTCTGGGCAGCGCCACGCCGGCCATCACCATCACCCGGCTGGAAGAGCGCCTGCGCTTTCTCTCGCCCGGAGATCGCGCTGATCTGGACGCCATGGCCAGCGCCCTCTCCTGGAAACGCATTCCGCTGGGCACGGATGAGACCGCCTATCTTGCCCATGTCGCCCGGCAGATGGAAAAAGTGCGCAGCCCGGTGCTGCGCAACATCATTCGCGACCGGCTGGAAATCCGCACCCTCACGGCCGCCCTGCGCCGGCGACACGCCGGTGAAGAAGCCCCCGCCCCCGGCCTGCTCTGGGGCTATGGCCGCCATCTGGAAACCATCCGCAAGAACTGGGCCCTGCCGGATTTCGGCGTCGCCACCTCCTTTCCATGGGTCAATCAGGCCCGCGAACAATTGGAGGCCGGCGATACAAGAGGGCTGGAGCGCACCATGCTGCAAGCCGCCTGGAATGCCGCCGCGCGCTATGCCGACGGCCACTATTTCGATTTTGAAGCCGTGGCGGTCTATGTGATGCGCTGGAATCTGGCCGATCACTGGGTGCGTTATGACATCGCCGCCGCCACGCGGCGCTTCGAGACTCTCCTTGATGCCGCCTGCGGCGACATTCTTCCTGAAACCGGCAAACCGGGGAAAAGCGCATGACAGCCCAAACCGCCACCGTGCCACCCGCCACTGTGCCGCCCATGGAGCCCACCGCCACCATTGTGGCCGTTCAGGAAGACATTGTGCGCCTGCGCCTTGTGGACCCCGCAGGCGGACGGCTGATGAAGAATGAGGTGGTCTATATCCGCCCCGCCCGCGCCCCCGAGGAACGACTGAAGGCCGAAGTGCTGCGGGTGATCGGCGATGAAGCCGATGCCCAGGTGTATGAAAGCACGGCCGGCGTGGGGCTGGGAGACGCAGTGGAACAAACCGGCCGTCTGCTCTCCATCCGCCTCGGCCCCGGCATGCTGGGGCAGGTGTATGACGGATTGCAAAATCCGCTGGAAATTCTGGCTCAGGAACACGGCACCTTCCTGCCGCGCGGCGTAGCCGCGCCGGGGCTGGACCCGGACGAGCGCTGGTCCTTCTCGGCCCTGTGCCGGGTGGGCGACAAGGTGCGCGCAGGCGATGTGCTCGGCACCGTGCCGGAAGGCCCCATCACCCACAAGATCATGGTGCCGTTCGAGCTTGATGAAGACTGGACCGTAAGCTGGATCCGCGATGACACGGTGACGGTGAACGAGCCCATCGCCCGCATCACCGCCCCTTCCGGCGCGGAACGCACCCTGACACTGGCGCAGGACTGGGCGGTGCGCCGCACCCTGCCACGCCTGCAATTGCGCAAGGGCTATTCCACGCGCCTCTACCCCTCCGAGCCAATGATTACCACCCAGCGCATCATTGATGCCTTCTTCCCGGTGGTTCAGGGCGGCGCGGCCTGCATTCCCGGCCCGTTCGGCGCAGGCAAGACGGTGCTGCTCAACCTGATCGCCCGCCATTCGGATGTTGATGTGGTGGTGCTGGTGGCCTGCGGGGAACGCGCCGGCGAGGTGGTGGAGACCATCACCGATTTTCCCCGCCTGAAAGACCCCCGTACCGGCGGCTCGCTGATGGACCGCACGGTGATTGTCTGCAACACCTCCTCCATGCCGGTGGCCTCACGCGAGGCCTCCATCTATACCGGCATCACCATCGGCGAGTATTACCGCCAGATGGGGCTTCGGGTGCTGATGATCGCCGATTCCACCTCGCGCTGGGCGCAGGCCATGCGCGAGACTTCCGGCCGGCTGGAGGAAATTCCGGGCGAGGAAGCCTTCCCCGCCTATCTCGACAGCGCCATCAAGGGCGTTTACGAGCGCGCCGGCGTGGTGCGCACCAATGATGGCTCAACCGGCTCCTTCACCATTATCGGCGCGGTGTCGCCTGCCGGCGGCAATTTCGAGGAGCCGGTGACGCAATCCACCCTTGCGGCGGTGAAATGCTTTCTCGGCCTGTCCTATGATCGCGCCTACAAGCGCTTCTACCCCGCCATCGACCCGCTCACCTCCTGGTCGCGCTATCGTAAACAGCTTGCGCCCTGGTGTGACGAACATATGGGCGCGGAATGGGCGCACCGTATCGACGAGATGATGGCGCTGCTGGGGCGTGGCGACGAAATCCAGCGTATGGAGCAGGTCGCTGGCGAAGAAGGCATTTCCATCGAAGACTTTCTCGCCATGGAAGCCGCGAAATTTCTCGACATGGTTTTCCTCCAGCAGGACGCCTTCGATGCGGTAGACAGTTCCGTTTCGCTGGAACGGCAGAAACAATTGTTCAACAAGGTCTACGCCATCGCCACAAGCCGTTATGAATTTGAGGACAAGGAAAGCGTGCGCGTGCATTTCACGCGGTTGACCGGCCTGTTCAAGAATCTCAATTATGCGGCCCCCAATTCGCCCGATTTCGAGCGTCTCTCCCGCGAGATCGACGAATTGCATGAAAGCGTGCCTGTGACCTGAAGGTGGGCCTTCAGCCTGACGCAACACGGGAAAAGACATCAAAAAACGGGCGGACAAACCGAACCTTCGGCGTCTGCCCGTTTTTGCAAGCACAGGTTTCGCAAAGCCGAAAGCTCAGGCTACACTGACAACTGAAACGAGATCAGGGACCTCTTCAGAATGTGCACATCGCTTCTCTATCGCGACGCCGCCAACCGCGCCTATCTTGGGCGAACACTGGAGTTAAGCCTTGATTTGCCTTATCAGGTCACGCTCTTTCCAAAGGGTCAGGCCCTGTCGTCGACGGTTCAGGGGCACCCCGCACTGAACTGGGAGATGCGCCACGCCACAATTGCGGTGACCATGCCCTCCGTGCCCACGGCGGCGCTGGATGCCAGTAATCTCAAGGTCATTGAAGGGCTGAATGATGCGGGGCTGACCTTCAGCGTCCAGTCCTATCCGCAGGCCGATGGCCCCCAGGCCCCGGTGGATGCCGCCCGCGCCGCGCTTTCCGCCGCAGATATCGGAGCCTGGGTTCTGGGCCAGTTCAGCACCGTCGCCGAAGTGAAGGCCGCGCTGGAAGACATGCCCGTGGTGCTGGAGCCGGTGCCGCTTCTCGGAGGGCTGGCCATGCCCTTCCACTATGGGATTCATGATCCGAGCGGGGCCAGCCTCGTGATCGAGTTCCATCACGGTGTGCGCACAATCTACGACAACCCCGTTGGGGTGATGACCAATGCGCCGCAGTTTCCCTGGCACCTCACCAATCTCAACAATTATACCTTCCTCAACAATGTGAACCATGCGAAGGCAACCTTCGGCGCGTATCAGGCTGTGCAGCCCGGCACCGGCATTGCCAAGGCCGGCCTGCCCGGCACTGACACATCTGTCGATCGCTTCATCCGCGCGGCCTTCTATGCCCAGTTCGCGGAAAAGCAGACCGATCCGGACAAGGCCGTTCAGATGGTCGCGCATATCATGAACAATTTTGACCGCCCCCGTGGCATCACCGTAGACCAACCGAACCTTGGCAGCGACCATCTGCATGTGACCGGCCATGATACGGATGGCGAAACGACCGAATCCACGAGCTGGACCAGCATTGCCGATCTCGACCGGCGGCTGATGTTCCTGCGGGATGCAGGTGGCATGAATTACGCCTGTCTTGATGTGACGGCGCTGGCCGGCACTGCGGATTTCCGCACCATGCCCATGGCCCGGCTGCTGCCCGGCCCCGTCAATGTCTCCCCGGCTCTCGCCGGCGCATAACCCAAGGTGGATGAGACGCGGCACCGGCTTTTGCCCCTGTCAACATCACTCATGCAAAAGGGCGGGCGCCGCAAGGCCCCGCCCTTTTCACATCCGCTCTACGCGTGCGCCCTACGCGTGGCAGAGCCTCAGCCCAGCCAGATGCCCAGCAAGGAGGCTGCGATGATCCACAGCGCGATATTGCCCCAGCGCGCGCGCTTCGCCTCTGCCCGGCCAATACCCTCCAGGGTCTCCGGCGAGAGCTGAAGGCCATTGCGGGTGGCCACGTCCATCTGCTCCACCACACGGGCTGTCTGGCCCAAAAGCGTAGGAATATTGGTGGCGAAATGACCCACCTGCCCCAGCCCGGACCCCACCTGCTGAAGCTGGCCGACAGGGCCGAGATTACGGGTGATCCACTCCTCCACCACAGGTGCGGCGGTCTTCCACATATCCAGCTGCGGATCGAGCGAACGAGCGACCCCCTCCACCACCACCATGGTCTTTTGCAACAGCAGCAGTTCCGGGCGGGTACGCATGTCGAACAGTGCCGTCACTTCCAGCAACAGGGCCAAAAGGCGTGCCATGGAGATCTGGTCGGCCGTGCGAGAATGAATGGGTTCGCCAATGGCCCGGATGGCGAGGGCGAAATCCTCCACCGAATGGTGGGCGGGCACATAGCCCGCTTCGAAATGAACTTCGGCCGTGCGGCGGTAATTGCGGGTGATGAAGCCATAGAGGATCTCGGCAAGGAAGCGCCGTTCCTTCAGCCCCAGCCGGCCCATAATGCCGCAATCCAGCACCACAAGGCGGCCCTGCGCATCTACGAAGAGATTGCCGGGGTGCATATCGGCATGGAAGAAGCCATCGCGCATCGCCTGCTTGAGAAAGCTCTGCATCACGATGCGGGCGATCTCCTTCAGGTCATGTCCGGCGGCGACCAGCGCCTCCTTGTCGGAGAGCTTGATGCCGTCAATCCACTCCGTGGTCAGCACCTCACGGCCGGAGCGACCCCAGTCCACCTCCGGCACATGCACATCAGGATCTTCGCTGACATTCTCAGCCAGTTCCGTATAGGCGGCGGCCTCAAGGCGCAGATCCATCTCCATGGAGACGGAGCGGGCCAGCGTATCCACCACGCTTTCCAGACGCAGACGACGGGCCTCGGCAAAGTTGTTTTCGGCGAACTGCGCCAGACGGCGAAAGCTTGCCATATCGGAGGCAAAGCGCCGCTGCACGCCGGGGCGCAGCACCTTCACCGCCACGGTGCGGCGTTCCCCATCGCGCTCCACCACCTCGGCCTTGTGCACCTCGGCAATGGAGGCGGCGGCCACGGCGGGGCCAAATTCCGGGAACACCTCGCGCACCGGCTTCTCGAACGATTCCGAGACGATGCGCTCGGCCTCTGCCTGCCCGAAGGCGGGCATGCGATCCTGAAGCACCTCAAGATCGCGCGCCACGGAAGGGCCCACCACATCCGGCCGGGTGGCGAGAAACTGACCCAGCTTCACATAGGAGGGACCAAGCCGGGAGAGCGCCGCAGAAAAACGCGCCGCGCGCGAACCGGCATCGCGCCGGGCCATCATGCGGGCAATGCGCAGGGCCGGCCGGGCCAGCGGCGGGGCCACGGCGGGCGACACCAGTGAAAGCACGCCCTCGCGCGCCAGCACATAACCGGCGCGGGCAAGACGGGCAGCATCGGCGAAAATCAGGATCACGGCTTGCGCCCTTCCATCGAAACCTTGTTCAGCAGCGCACGCGCCATCAGATGCGGAAGCCCCAGTGCAGAGCCACAATGCCGCCAGTCATGCGCATGAAATCCACCCGGCCGAAACCGGCATCACGCATCATCTGGGCGAATGTCTCGGCATTGGGGAAGCGGCGGATGGATTCAACCAGATACTGATAGGGCTCGGCATCCCCTGCGACCTGCCCCCCAACACGGGGAATGACATTGAAAGAATAGGTCTCGTAGATCTTGTCCAGAACCGGCACATCCACCTTGGAAAATTCCAGCACGAAGGCGCGGCCACCAGGTTTCAGCACCCGGCGCATTTCCTTCAGCGCCTTGGGAATGCGCGGCACATTGCGGATACCGAAGGCGATGGTCACGGCATCAAAGCTGCGATCTTCGAAGGGCAACTCCTCGGCATTGGCATCCTGAAAATCCACCTTGCCGGAAAAGCCGCGCTTTTCCGCGCGCTCGCGGCCAACCGCCAGCATTTCACGGTTGATATCCGCCACCGTGACATGAACATTCGGCCCACCGGCCTCGGCCACGCGGAAGGCCACATCGCCCGTGCCTCCGGCCAGATCCAGCAGGCGGAAAGGGCGCTCATTGATGGGCGGGCGCATCTTGGAGACGAGCGCATTCTTCCACACCCGGTGCAGGCCGCCGGACATCAGATCGTTCATGATGTCATAGCGTTTGGCGACCTTGTGGAACACATCGTCCACCAGATCCTGTTTCTCACCCAGCGGCACGGTGCGGTAACCGAAATGGGTATCGCCCTCCACACGGGCGGATTCGGCAAAGTCGGTCTGCGGGCGGGCGGTCGGTTCGGTCATGTCAGGCGCACCACGTGCTGTTCTGTTCGGCGCGCGGACCTTACCGGATCACGCGCGCCAATACCATGCAGCACATTGCGGCAGGCACAGCGCCGGACAAGCCGGCCGGGAGAAGCGGCACCTACTCCACCGGCATGGCTTCGCGCGCGGCGCGGGCATGATTGAGAATGGCGCGCAGGGCCGCCGGCTTCACCGGCTTGTGCAACACCATCATATCAGCCTCATGCGCGGCGGCGCGCACCTTGCGGGTGCGGTCCGCCGTAATCAGCACAGCAGGCAGATGTCCCAGCTTTGCGCGCATGACAGAAATGGCCTGCGTACCCAGCGCATCATCCAGATGATAATCCACCAGAATAATGTCTGGCCGTGCGGATGCCTGCCCCACCGCCTGCACAGCGGCTTCAGAATCACCCGCCGTGATGACACCGCAGCCCCATCCACCCAGCAATATGGCCATGCCTTCCAGAATGGCCGGTTCATTATCCACCACCAGAACCGTCAGCCCCTCCAGCCGCGCCCCGGCCCGCAGAGTGCGCGCGGGTGCAGCCTGCTCCTCCGGCACACAGGGCGCCATGGGCACATCCAACGCGAACGCCGTGCCACGCCCCGGCGTTGAGCGCAGAGTGATGGCATGGCCCAGAACACGGGTGATCCGCTCCACGATGGAAAGCCCCAGCCCCAGCCCGCGCGCCTCCCGCGCCCCGCAATCCAGACGCTGAAATTCCTGAAACACCAGCTTCTGTTCGGCTTCGGAAATGCCGATGCCGGTATCCAGCACCTCAATACGCACCATTTCCCCGTGCCGGCGGCACCCCACCAGAATGCGGCCCTGACGGGTATATTTCACGGCATTGGAAACAAGGTTCTGCAATAGCCGGCGCAGCAGGCGACGATCCGAGCGCACGGTAAGCGAAGAAGGCATGAAGGCCAGCTTCAGCTTCTTTTCCCGCGCCAGCGGTTCGAACTCGATTTCGAGCTGGCGGAAAATATCGGCGATACGAAACTGGGTCGGCTCGGGCCGCAGGACGCCACTATCCAGCCGGGAAATATCCAGCAGGGCGACCAGAATTTCCTCCACCGCCTCCAGCGAGGCATCCACATTGCGGGCGAGGCGCTGCTCCTCCTCGCCCTTGGCCCGTTCCACAAGGCTGGTGACATACAGGCGCGCCGCATTGAGCGGCTGTAGAATGTCATGGCTGGCCGCAGCCAGAAAGCGGGTCTTGGAGAGATTCGCAGCTTCAGCCTCGGCCTTGGCGCGGCCCAGCGCCGCATTCAGATGCTCCAGCTCTTCCGTGCGTTCGCGCACGCGCCGCTCCAGCGTTTCGTTCGCCCGTTCCAGCGCAAGCCCGGCCTCCACCGAGGCGGTAATATCGGTGAAGGTCACCGCCAGTCCACCGTCCGGCATGGGGGCAGAGCGCGCCTCGATCACGGCATCACGCCGGGCCAGCCGCTCGGAAAAATTCGGGCTGGGATGCGCATAGCGCTCCACCCGTGTGGACACGGCCAGCCCCGGCCCGGTCTCCGGCGCATATTTCAGGATACGCGCCAGTGGCGCACCCATGGCACAGCAATTCGCCGGCAAATCCAGCATTTCACCAAACTGGCGGTTCCAGCAGACCAGCTCCAGATCACGATTGAACACGGCGATGCCCTGCCGCACATGGTCAATGGCGCTCTGCAACAGTTCTCGATTGTGCTGGATGGCGCTGGAAGCATCATCCAGCAGCTTCAGCGCCGCCTTGGTGGAAACGGTGCGCTTGCGCAACAGCAGCGACAACACAAGCCGGGAGGACGCCGCCCCCACCGCCGCCGCCAGCAGATGTTCGGCATGGCGCACCGTATCGGCATCGGCCTCGCGCGCAGGATCAAAGCTGGTGCCGCGTGAGCGAGCAAAGCTGATAAAGGCGGCGCGGGTGCGCTCCTCTCCCAGATAGCGCGAGACAGTGGACACCACCTCCCCCACCGTGACCGCCGAGCGCCAGGGCAGGAAGGAGGGGCGGTATTCCAGCGTTTCCGGCCCCCGCACAGGCTTGGAACCCCAGCCCTGCCCCACAAACAGCTCTGCCTGTACCAGCTCGATCTTGCTGGGGCGGGTGAGGAAGGAAACCCCGAGCAGCACCAGTATATTGATGGAAATACTCCAGACCACGCCATGGGCCAGCGGGTCAGCCTCAATACCGAACAAGGCCGTCGGACGCAGCCAGGCGAGGCCAAAGGGGCCGTGATCCACCAGCGCGCGGGAAATCAACCCGCCTTCCGCCAGAGAGGGCAGCATGAGCGTATAGGCCCAGATCAGCGCCCCCACCAGAATGGCGGCAATGGCGGCCTTGGCCGTCACCCCGCGCCAGGCCAACCCGGCGGCAAAAGCCGGACCCACCTGCGCAATGGCCGCAAACGAGAGAAGGCCGATCTGCGCCAACTGCACATCGCCTGTGGTGCTGTAATAAAGATAGGCCAGCAGCAGGATGGAAAAGATGGCGATGCGCCGCACCAGAAGCAGCAGGCCCACCATATCCTCGCGGCGTGGCTCCTCCTCCGCCCGCCCGGCACTGCCCCGCAGCAGAAGCGGCATCACCAGATCATTCGAGATCATGATGGCCAGAGCCACCGTTTCCACGATAACCATGGCCGTGGCGGCGGAGAGCCCGCCTATGAAAGCCAGAAGCGCCAGCCCATCGGCCCCTGCGGCCAGCGGCACCGCCAGCACATAGACATCACTGTCCATGATGCCGTTGGGAAACAGCACCATGCCCGCCAGCGCCAGAGGCACCACGAACAGATTGATGAGCAGCAGATAAAGCGGGAACAGCCAGCGCGCCCGGCGAATTTCCTCCTCGCTGGTATTTTCCACCACCGCCACATGAAACTGGCGCGGCAACAGCAAAAAGGCCCCGCCCGCCAGCAGGATCATCGTCACCCCGTTTTCAAGCGAGGGACCGCGGGTGAAAGGCGCGGTGACATTGGCTCGCTGCGCCGCCGCCCACAGATCCGCCGGGCCGGAAAACAGCACGAATGTGACAAAGATGCCCACGGTCAGAAAGGCCGCCAGCTTCACCAGCGATTCCGCCGCCACCGCCAGCATCATGCCATGCTGGTGTTCGGTGGCATCGGTGTGGCGGGTGCCGAACAGCACCGCGAACACCGCCATGGCGCAGGCCACCAGCAGGGCCAGATCCCCCCCCACTGTCCAGTCCGAAACCTCCCCGGCAAAATGCCCAAGCACCGCCATAAGCGAGGAGGACACCGCCTTGAGCTGCAACGCGATATAGGGCACCGCCCCCACAATGGCCACCACTGCCACCAGAGCCGCAATGCCCTGATGCTTGCCATATCGGGCGGCGATGAAATCAGCGATGGAGGTGATGTTGTTGGCCTTGGCCAGTCGCACCACCCGCAGCAGCAGGGGCGAGGCCAACAACATCAACATGGCCGGGCCAACATAAATGGTGAGAAAATCAAACCCCTGTGTCGTCGCCAGCCCCACCGAGCCGAAAAACGTCCAGGAGGTGCAGTAGACAGCCAGCGACAGCGAATAGATCAGCGGCCGGGACACCCGCCGGCGCGGACGGTTGCGGTCTCCATAGCTGGCGATGGCGAACAGCAGGCTCAGATAAGCCAGCGCGGCAAAGATGACGACCGAGGTCTGAAGCATATTCCCCTTCCGGCCGCACGGACAGGGCCGACCTTGGCTGCGACCAGCCTGCGCCCCAATCCGAGCCCTGCACAGGCGCGCGCTCGGCCTCTTGTGTGCCGGGCGGCCTGCATCCCCCCTCCTTCCCATCAAGGGAAAGCTGTGAGGGGAAAATCACATTTGCCGGCGGGCCTTGTCCAGCCCATTCCTGTGCGGGCAAGCCGACATTGTGCAGGGTAATCAGGCGTTGCGCTGCGACAGCTTCTCGCGACGGCGCTGCACGGATGAGGGGATGTTCATGCTCTCGCGATATTTGGCCACGGTGCGCCGGGCAATATCAATGCCGTCGGCTTTCAGCTTCTGCACCAGCGTATCGTCGGAAAGCACATCCTCCGCACTTTCATTTTCGATCAGGGTCCTGATGCGGTGGCGCACGGCCTCGGCCGAATGGGCCTCCCCGCCACCGGATGCGGAAATGGCGGAAGAGAAGAAGAACTTCATCTCCACCACACCCCGTGGCGTGGAAATATATTTGTTGGAGGTCACGCGTGAGACGGTAGATTCATGCATGCCGATGGCATCGGCCACCATGCGCAGATTGAGAGGCCGCAGATGGCGCACACCATGCAGCAGAAACCCATCCTGCTGGCGCACGATCTCGCTGGCCACTTTCAGAATGGTGCGGGCGCGCTGATCCAGAGAACGCGTCAGCCAGCTTGCACTTTGCAGACATTCTGAAAGGAAGCTCTTTTCCTCGGCTGAAAGAGATGCCTTCGCCACCGTGGCGTGGTAGCTCTGGTTCACCAGCACGCGCGGCAGGGTTTCCGAGTTCAGCTCCACCAGCCAGGTTCCATCCCGGCCGGGACGGACATAAACATCCGGCACCAGCGGATGCACCACGCCGGAGCCGATGACCAGACCCGGCTTCGGGTCAAGCCGGCGGATTTCCTGAATCATGTCGGCAATATCGGCGGCATCCACGCCGCACACCCGCCGCAAGGCGTTGCGATCATGGCGGGCCAGAAGCTCCAGATTTTCCACCAGCGCCTGCATCGCCGGGTCATAGCGGTCCTTCTCGCGCAGTTGAAGCGCCAGACATTCGGAGAGCGAGCGCGCGCCCACGCCGGAAGGCTCGAAGGTCTGGATCAGCGCCAGCACGTCATCCACCTCGGCCCGGCTGACCGAGAGTTGCTCGGCCACCTTGTCGAGATCCGCCGTCAGATAACCTGTCTCGTCGATCAGGCCGATCAGATACAGGCCGATGAGCCTGCGGGTCTGGTCTGTCTCGGCCACGGAAAGCTGGGCTTCCAGATGATCGGCCAGAGTGGTTTCGGCGGCCAGAAAGGCTTCGGGATTGTAGTCCTCTCCGCGCTCTCCTCCACTCCACTCCGTATAGGATGAGGATGCACTCCCGCCAGCAGCCCCGCCACCCGGCGCCATCTGCCCGGAGGGCACGTCATCAGGGAAGACATTGGCGAGATCAGCATCCATGCGGCTTTCCATATCCGCACGGCTGGGCTCCATGTCGCTCGCCATCCACTCGCCGGTATCGGGAGATTCCCCCCCGCTCTTGTCGGCCCCGCTCTCGCCTGCACTGTCGCCGGCCTCCGCCCGCTCCGCGCTTTCAGGCATGCCCTCTTCGCTGGCCCGCTCCAGAAGCGGGTTCCGCTCCAGCTCAGCCTCCACATAGGCTGTCAGCTCCAGATTGGAGAACTGCAACAGCTTGATGGCCTGCATGAGCTGCGGGGTCATCACCAGAGACTGGCTCTGGCGGAATTCCAGCTTCGGGCTCATCGCCATGGGCGCGCCCCTTCCTGCCGGAGCCGTTCCAGCCTGACCAGACGACGCGCAAGCGCCGCCTTCATAGACGGAACTCCTCGCCCAGATAGAGCCGGCGCACTTCCGCGCTGGAGACGATGGAATCCGGGTCGCCCTCCATCAGCACGGAGCCGGAATGGATGATATAGGCCCGGTCGATCAGCCCCAGCGTCTCACGCACATTATGGTCGGTAATCAGCACGCCAATGCCGCGCGCCGTGAGATGGCGCACAAGCGACTGGATATCGCCCACCGCAATGGGATCAATGCCGGCGAAGGGCTCATCCAGCAACATATAGGAGGGGTGGCTGGCCAGAGCGCGGGCAATTTCAACGCGGCGTCGCTCACCACCCGAAAGGGCGATGGCGGGGGATTTGCGCACATGGCCGATCTTGAATTCGTCGAGAAGCTCTTCCAGCTCCTCCTTCCGGCGGGCCCGGCCCTTCACCGTGACCTCCAGCACGCCCATGATGTTGTCTTCCACGGAAAGCCCGCGAAAGATCGAGGCCTCCTGCGGCAGATAACCGATGCCCAGACGCGCGCGGCGATACATGGGCATGGAGGTCACATCATGCCCGTCCAGCTCGATACGCCCGGCATCCGCCTGCACCAGCCCCGTCACCATGTAAAAGCAGGTGGTCTTGCCCGCGCCATTCGGCCCCAGCAGGCCCACGGCCTCTCCCCGGCGCACATTCAGGCTCACATCGCGCACCACAGTGCGCCCGCCATAGGTTTTGGCGATACCGTGACTGGCCAGCGCATCCCTCGCTCCAGCCGTTGAACCGACAAAACCGGCCTGAACAGCAGCGGCTGAGGCGGGGGAGTCACTTTCGGGGGCGACTGTGTTCTGATCCATGTGGGCTCTCGCGAAACATGTTGTAGCTGACAGGGGAGCGCAGCCCGCAAGACCACGCCTCCCGCCCCCATCCGCCCGAACCGGCCACGCCATGACAGATGCGCCATGACGAACGCGAACCGTGCAGACCGACGCGTTCGGGCACCATGTACGACATCTGCCGCACAGGGCCATGAAACCATTTTGTCAGATGTAATATTTCGGAAGAGTGGATGCAACGGAACATGCAAGTTCCGGGCCGTCATTCCCGTTTTCCGCCCAGGTTCGCATGCCGCATCGGAACCCCGGAACCGGCCGGCCTCCACATGCAGGCCGGGAGCGCCGCCAGATAAGCAGACGAACAAACCTTTCACAACCCCTGTCAGAACGCGATACGGCGCCAACCCTGACTGGCCGGCGCCGTCATCCTTCCGCGCAAGATCATGGGCGCAGACATGCCCTGCCTCCCGGTGCTGCGGACAAACCTGCACCGGAGAAGGCGGATCAATCCCGACGCTGCCCCAAACCCATCTGCTTGGCCAGCGCGGAACGGGCCGCAGCATAGTTGGGCGCAACCATGGGATAATCCGGCGGCAGACCCCACTTCTCCCGATACTGCTCGGGCGTAAGGTTATACTGCGTGCGCAGATGCCTCTTGAGAGATTTGAACTTCTTTCCGTCTTCAAGACAGATGATGAAGTCCGGCGTGATGGACCGCTTCACCGGCACGGCCGGCTTGAGAAGCTCCACCTCGGGCTCTTCTTCCCTGCGGGAGGCCCGCTCCAGCGTGGCATAGACCTCATTGATGAGGGCAGGCAAATCCCCGGCAGCGACAGAATTGTTGCTGACATAGGCGGAGACAATATGCGCCGCCAGCTCCATATACATATTGGATTCAGCTTCTTCGCTCATGTCACTTTCTTCATCTCTTCGGGCAAAACCCGTAGCGATTACCCGGCCATACAGGCATGAAACATGCAGGGCATGAACCGGAAACCCCTCCGTTCCGCACTGCCGACACTGATTCAACTAGCATTGAACCTTACATCGCACAAGTGAGTGAGTCAGCAAAAATCAAGTACTTTTTCGCACGAATGCGCCCAACAACTTTAGCAGCGAAAATTGTACAGCCACATCAGGCGACATCTTCGCACATTGTCGCACCACCATCTTTCCCGGTCACGCACACACAAACAGTCTTGTAGGTGCGCTAACTTTCGCACATGCAGCAAAACAAGATCTGTGCCGACAAACTCATATGCAGAACACCGCGCTATCAAGAAACCGATGAAACAATGCGAAACCGCGAAGCTGTTGCATCTCGTCCGGCCAGCCCCCATCTGCCAGAAGAAGCCCGGCAACCACCCCCGGCATTTGCGCCGCAAGCATGGCTCTGCCACCTTTGCACCATCGCGTGCAGCGCCCCTTCTTGCAGCACTCCTGCAGAATGCCAGTGAAAAGAGCCCGCCATGTCCGCCAGCAATCCCCACGACAAGCCGCCTTCTGAAGCGCCGCAGAAAATCGTCCGTTCCGAGGGCGAATGGCGCTCCTGCCTCACGCCGGAACAGTTCCGCATCGCCCGTGAGCAGGGTACGGAGCGCGCCTTCACCGGCCCCTATTGGGATGAGAAACGCGCCGGGCTTTATCGCTGCGTGGCCTGCGGCACGGCGCTATTCCGCTCCGAGAGCAAGTTCGATTCCGGCACCGGCTGGCCCAGCTTCTTCCAGCCGGTTTCGCCTGAAGCCCTTGTGCTGCATGAAGATACCAGCCATGGCATGCGCCGCATCGAGGTGCGCTGCGCCAGTTGCGACAGCCATCTCGGCCATGTCTTTCCCGATGGGCCAGCCCCCACCGGCATGCGCTTCTGCATGAATGGCACCGCCCTTTCCTTCTCCCTCGACACCGCGGAAGACGAATGACCACCGCCCAGATGCCCGCACATCCCCCCGCCCCCGCCGAACGTCGCCCCGTATCGCGCACCCTGCATGGCGTGACGCTGACCGATGATTATGGCTGGCTGCGCGCCGAAAACTGGCGCGAGGTGATGCGTGATCCCACCACCCTGCCGGGCGAAATCCGCACCTTTCTTGAAGCTGAGAATGCCTATGCGGACAGCTTCTTCGCTCCTCTTTCAGACTTGCGTGAAAAGCTGGTGGCGGAGATGCGCGGGCGCATCAAGGAAGATGATTCCTCCGTGCCTGCTCCCGATGGGGCCTTTGCCTATTACAACCGCCACCGTGAAGGCGGACAGCACCCGCTGGCCTGCCGCAAGGAAACCTCTGCGCAAGGCGAGCCGACCGGCGCGGAAACCATCATGCTGGATGGCGACTGCGAGGCTGAGGGCAAGGCCTATTTCCAGTTTGGCGGCTGGAAGCACACCCATGACCATGCCCGTCTGGCCTGGTCTGCCGATACATCCGGCGCGGAGCTTTATGATATTCGCGTGAGAGATCTCGCCTCCGGCACAGATCTTCCCGATCATATCGCGGAAACCACGGGAGATCTTCTGTGGAACAGCGCCGGCACCCAGCTCTATTACATTCGCCGGGATGAGGAACACCGCCCCTCACAGGTCTTCCGCCATACGCTGGGCGCAGCGCCGGAAACGGATGAACTCATCTATGAGGAAAAGGACAAGGGCTTCTTCGTCTCGCTGGGCGAAACCCAATCCCGTACCTATGGGCTGATCGCCTGCGGCGATCATGAAACCTCTGAAATCCATCTGCTGGATCTGGCTGATGACGCCGCCACGCCCCGCCTTGTCTCCGCCCGCACCGAAGGGCTGCGCTATGATGTGGAGCACCACCCCTCGCTGAATGGCGTGGACAGCCTCATTCTGCTGACCAATGCGGAAGGTGCGGAAGATTTCAAGATCGTCCACGCTCCCACCTGCACGCCTGCGAAGGAGAACTGGCAGGATCTGGTGCCGCATTTCCCCGGCCGCATGATCCTCTCCTGCACGGTGTTCGCCGGCCATATGGTGCGGCTGGAACGCGAAGGCGGCCTGCCGCGCATCACCATCCGCGAACTGGCATCCGGTGATGAACACGCCATCGCCTTTGCCGAGGAAGCCTATGCGCTGGGGCTGAACGGGGCCTATCCGTTCGAAACCACCCATATCCGCTTCACCTATGCCTCCATGACCACGCCTTCCGAGGTCTGGGCCTATGATATGGCGACGCGCGCACGCGCCCTGCTGAAACAGCAGGAGGTGCCCTCCGGCCATAACCCGGAGGATTATGAAACCCGCCGCATTCTCGCCCCCGCCCCGGATGGCGAGACGGTGCCGGTCTCCCTCATCTACCGCAAGGGCACGGCGCTGGATGGGTCCGCCCCCCTGCTGCTCTATGGCTATGGGGCCTATGGCATCACCATTCCGGCGGGCTTTTCCACCAGCCGGCTGTCGCTGGTGGATCGCGGTGTCATCTTTGCCATCGCCCATATTCGCGGCGGCACCGACAAGGGCTGGCGCTGGTACAAGAATGGCAAGCTGGCGAAGAAAACAAACAGCTTCACGGATTTCATCGCCGCAGCCGAGCATCTGGTGGCGCAGGGCTTCACCCGGCCCGACAGGATCGTCGCCCATGGCGGTTCGGCCGGCGGCATGCTGATGGGGGCCATCGCCAATATGCGGCCGGACCTGTTCGCCGGCATCATCGCGGAAGTGCCCTTCGTGGACGTGCTCGCCACCATGCTGGACGATACCCTGCCGCTGACCCCGCCCGAATGGCCGGAATGGGGTAATCCCATCACCGATGCAGCGGCGTTCGAAACCATCCGCGCCTATTCGCCGGTGGATAATGTGAAATCTCAGCCCTACCCGGCCATCTTCGCACTGGCCGGCCTCACCGACCCGCGCGTGACTTATTGGGAGCCGGCCAAATGGGTGGCGCATCTGCGCGCGGCCAATACTTCACAGCACCCCATCCTGCTGCGCACCAATATGGATGCCGGCCATGGTGGGGCTTCCGGTCGGTTCGACCGGCTGGATGAGGTGGCTCTCTCCTACGCCTTCACCCTTGCCATGGTGGGCGCAGCCGAACGGGAACCCGCCCCGGCCGACTGAACTGACCCGGAAACACGGATCAATTTACGCCCCGCAGCTCTCCGGCTTGCGGGGCGTTTGAGTCTGCCCCGGCATCAGGCTGATGGCGGACCGGCATGAAAACGGCACATTGTGGGGCGGCATGGGCCTGAGACGGGCCGGGGGTGGTCAGCCTGCCCACAAGGCGCCCTGACGGCCTCATTCCCAAACAGGTGAGGAGCCACGCCCATCTTTTAGGCAAGGCCGCTCAAAAAATCACATAATAAATTGAAAAATATATAAAATTTCAAGATTCAGACAGGGTTGAGAAGCCCGTCATGAGGGGCCACGGAACCACGCCATCCCATCCGATTCCGTTGACGCCCATGCTTTCCCATGTTAGCCCATGAATACCCAAGACATGAAGGACGGCTGCCCCGTCCACGGGCTGGCGGAACGCTCCGGCAACCCGAGCTGAAGGAAGGCATCCCGGCGCCATGGACCGCTTCGTGTCCACATACACGATGCGTCTCGACGCCAAGGGCCGGGTTTCCATCCCCGCGCCCTTCCGGGCGGTGCTGACCCGTGACGGCGCGGAGGGGCTCTACTGCCATCCAAGCCTTGCCGAACCTGCGCTGGACGCAGGCGGAAACCGGCTCCTCGGCGAGATCGAGGCGCTGATCGAGCGCTATCCCCCCTATTCGGAGGAGCGCGAGGAGCTTGCCGCCGCCCTGTACGGCACCAGCGAGACCCTGCGCATCGATACGGAAGGACGGGTGGTGCTGAGCGAAACGCTCAAGGCCCATGCCGGCATCACCGATCAGGTGGCCTTTGTGGGGCTGGGGCACAAATTCCGGATCTGGGAACCGGAGCGGCTGAAGCTGCATCTCACGGAGGCCACCCGCAGGGTGCGTGAGCTGCGCAAGGCCATCGGCTCCCGTACAGAGAGCCCACGGAGCAAAACGGAATGAAGACGGGTCTCGGGGTCGGCCCCGCCGACGCCGCTGGCGGACCGACCCGTCATTATCCAGTCATGCTGCGTGAGGTTCTCGCTCACCTCGCGCCGAAGCGTGACGGCCACTATGTGGACGGCACCTTCGGCGCGGGCGGCTACAGCCGCGCCATTCTCGAAGCCGCAGACTGCCGGCTCATGGCGTTTGACCGCGACCCCACCGCAATCGCCGCCGGAGCGGCTCTGGTGCAGGCCTTTGATGGCCGCCTCTCTCTGGTGGAAGATCGCTTCTCCCGGCTCGATATCCGCACCGAAGACGCCGGCTTTGCCCCGCTGGACGGGGTTGTGCTGGATATTGGCGTGTCCTCCATGCAGCTCGATCAGGCCGAGCGCGGCTTCTCCTTCCGCCGTGACGGACCGCTCGACATGCGCATGGGCAATGCCGAACGTTCAGCTGAGGAACTGGTCGCGACGCTGGATGAAGTGCATCTGGCCCATGTCATCTGGTCTCTGGGGGAAGAGCGCCAGTCACGCGCCATCGCCCGCGCCATCGTGAAGGCACGGGCCGAAGCACCAATCACCCGCACCGCCCAGCTCGCCGAAATCGTCTCGCGCGTGGTGCGCTCCAAGCCCGGAGAGGTGCATCCCGCAACGCGAACCTTCCAGGCGCTGCGAATTGCTGTGAATGAAGAATTATCCGAGCTGGCGCAAGCACTTGCAGCCGCAGAACGGGTTCTCAAACCAGGCGGAAGGCTGGTTGTCGTCACCTTCCACTCGCTGGAAGACAGGATCGTTAAGAATTTTCTGGCAAGTAGGGTAAAGGCACCGTCCGCATCGCGTCATCTGCCGCAAGCGGAAGGGCCGGCTCCCTCGTTCCGCCTCGTTGCCAAAGGCGCTATCGAGCCCGGCCCTGATGAAGTGGCAGAAAATCCGCGCTCCCGGTCCGCGAAACTTCGCGCGGCCGAACGCACGGATCAACCGGCGCATGAAGATGGTGACCTGATGGGGCTGCTCCCGGCCCCTTCACCGCAACGGAGCGGGCGGAGACGCTAGGCCAGATGTTTCGTGTCGCCAATTTCATCATCGTTCTTGTGCTGCTGGCGACCGCAGTGGTGGTTTACCAGCTTAAATATGCCTCCACCATGGAAGCGGAACGGCTCGCCACGCTGCGCTCTTCCATCCGCAAGGAGCGCGACGCCATTTCCCTCATGAAGGCGGAATGGGCGCGGCGCACCTCCCCCATTTATGTGCAGGGCCTGGTGGAACGGCATCTGGACATGAAGCGGCTCAACGTGACCGACCTGTCCTCGCTGGACGGTCTGCCGGCAAAACCCAACACATCCGGCGACGGCATTGGCGGCATGATCGAAGCGCTGGTGGATGAACCTCTGGTCACGTCTTCCGTCAGCCGCGCCGTACCGAACCATGGCGCAACCTCGCCCGACAGCCCCTCCGTGCCATCCAGCTCGGCCCTGCGCCCCGCACCGCAGGCCGCTGCGCCAGCGCCCGCACCGGCCCGCCGGCAGCAACAGCCGGCCCCAAGCCGGTATATCAGCGCTGCCCCGCCACCGCCGCCGGCCTATTACGGGCAGGTGCAATATGCCCGGCCCCAATATGCGCAACCGCAGGCGACAGGCCGTGTCATCGCCGAACCGCCACCGCCGCCCGTGCCAAGCTATGGTGGCGCTCCCATCCTGCCTCCCGGCTCCCTGCCCGGCGCACGCTGACGAGGCCTGAGACATGAACACACCTTCTTCCAACCGCCCTCACGGCTTCATTTCGCACCGCCTGCTGCCCATGCTGGCGCGCGGTGCGCTGGCTCTTGGCCTTGCGGGCCGTGGCCTGGCCCATCTGCTGTTTCGTGGCCTGCGCGGCATCGCCCTTGCACCTGTGCGCGGGCTGATGCTCGCCTTTCGCAAGCGCCCGCAAGCCAATGCCGCCGCCATGGCCGCCACGCGCATCCGTCTGGTCATGGCCGGCTTCTGCCTGGTGTTTGCGGCCATCGCCGTGCAACTCACCCATCTGGCCCTCACGGCGGATGATGGCGTGACCCGCGGCGGAGGTTCCGACGCCGTGGCCTCGGCCCGGCCCGACATCATCGACCGCAATGGCGACATCATCGCCATTGACGTGAAATCCCCCTCCCTGTTCGCCGAACCACGGCGTCTGATCGACCCCGATGAGGCGCTGGAGGGGCTGCTGAAGGTTCTGCCCGATCTGGATGTGGAGGAAACCCGCAAGCGCCTGAACTCCGGCCGTGGCTTCGCCTGGCTCAAGCGCGAGATCACCCCATCCCAGCAGCGCGCCATTTACCGCCTTGGCATTCCCGGCATCGGCTTCCTGAAGGAGAACCGGCGCATCTATCCCGACGGCCCCATTCTCTCCCACGTCATTGGCGGGGTGAATGTGGACAATCAGGGCATTTCCGGCCTTGAGAAATGGGTGGACGGGCGCGGCCTCGCCGAGCTGCATCTGGCCGGTTTCGCGACAGACAGCCAGCAGAAGCCGGTTCAGCTCTCCATAGACATGCGCGTGCAACATGCCGTGCGTGACGAATTGCTGCGCGCCAAGGAAAAATTCTCGGCTCTGCATGCCATGGGACTGGTGGTGGATGTGGAGACCGGCGAGATCATCTCCATGGTCTCCCTGCCGGATTTCGACCCCAACATCTCTGGAGACCCCACGGATGAAGCCTATCTGAACAGGCTCACCACCGGCGTGTTCGAGATGGGCTCCACCTTCAAGGCGCTTTCCTTCGCCATGGCGCTGGATTCTGACCGCATTGGGCTGCATTCCCGCTTTGATGCCCGCAGCGCCATGCGTTTCGGCAAGTTTTCCATCCGTGACTATCATGGTGAGAACCGCATTCTCACGGTACCGGAAATCTTCCTTGCATCCTCCAATATCGGCACCGCCAAGATGGTGCTGGCTCTGGGCGTCGATGCGCACAAGAAGTTTCTGAAGAAGATGGGCCAGCTGGACCGGCTGCGCACAGAGCTGGCGGAAAGCGCCATGCCTATCGTGCCGCGTCACTGGGGTGAGCTGAACTCGGCCACCATTTCCTTCGGTCATGGCCTCTCGGTCGCCCCGCTACAGGCGGTGATGGCGGTGAGTTCCATGGTGAATGGCGGCTATCTCATCCCCCCCACCTTCATCAAGCGCTCTCCCGAGGAGGCGCGGGAAGTCGCCACAAAGGTTCTGAAAACCTCGACCTCGGATGAAATGCGCTATCTCATGCGCCTGAATGCCGAAAAGGGAACCGCCAGAAAAGCCAATGTTCCCGGCTATATTGTGGGTGGCAAAACCGGCACCGCGGAAAAGGTGGTGAATGGGCGCTATGCCAAGAACAAGCTGCTGACCTCCTTCACCGCCATTTTCCCAATGGACCAGCCACGTTACCAGGTGCTGGTGATGCTGGATGAACCCAAGGGCCTGAAGGAAACCTACGGCTATGCCACAGCCGGCTGGAACGCAGCCCCCACCTCCGGCAAGATCGTGGAACGCATCGCCCCCATGCTGGGTGTCTCCCCCCGCGCGGTGATCCCCACGGCGGAAGAAATGCTGCACAATGCCGGCCAGAAGCTGGCGGAACGCTGAAGCTCCTGTCTGGCCTGAAGATGTCCGCACCTTCAGGCCAGACCCAGACCATGTGCCGGAGGCCGTCCCCATCATCCGGGGTGAATGACCCCACGGCCAGAAGAGAACACATGGCACACTCAACGGCGACACCCATGGCGAAACCGATGGCAGCCCATATGCTCGGCCCGCTTCTTGCCGGCCATGCCCGCCTTCTGCACCCCGATGCAGCGCACCAGTCCATTACCGGGCTGACGGCGGACAGCCGCAAGGTCCAGCCCGGCTTTCTCTTTGTCGCCATACCCGGCACCCATGCCGATGGCATGCGCTTTATTCCCGATGCTATCGCCAAAGGTGCAAAAGCCATTCTGATGGAGCCCCTCTCCCCGCTGCCACAAGCGCCGGAAGGGGTGAGCTTTGCCTTCTCGCTGGATGTGCGCCGCTCTCTCGCCTTGTCCGCCGCGCGGTTTCATGCCGCGCAACCGCCTGTGGTAGCTGCTGTCACCGGCACGGCGGGGAAGACTTCCGTGGCCTTCTTCCTGCGGCAGATCTGGGAACAGCTTGGCCACAAGGCCGCCTATCTCGGCACGATCGGGCTTATTTCGCCCGGCGACAGCACCTATGGCAGCCTCACCACGCCGGACCCGGTGGCCCTGCATGAAACCCTTGCGCGGCTGGCCGCCGAGGGCGTGACCCACATGGCGCTGGAAGCCTCTTCCCACGGGTTGGACCAGCGCCGGCTGGATGGCGTGCGGCTGGCAGCCGGCGGCTTCACCAATCTGGGCCGCGACCATCTGGACTATCACCCCACGGTGGAAGCCTATTTCAAGGCCAAGATGCGCCTGTTCACAGCCCTTCTGCCGGATGAAGCGCAAGCCGTTGGCGTGCTTAGCGCCCCCCATGCCGCCACCGCGCTGGAATGGGCGAAGACCCGAGGCCTGAACACGCTCAGCTTCGGGGATGAAGGCTCCGGGGCGGATATTCGCCTCACCTCCATCACGCCCGAAGGGGTGGGGCAGCGCCTGCGCTTTGCCGATGGTGAAGAGGTGCTTTTGCCGCTGGTGGGCCATTTCCAGGCAGAGAACGCCCTGCTGGCGGCAGGTCTGGCCATGGCCTGCGGCGCATCGCGCGCCGAAACCCTCGCCACCCTCGGCACCCTTCAGGGGGTGCCCGGCCGGCTGGAACAGGTGAGCAATGATGCCTCCCGCCCTATCTTCGTGGATTATGCCCACAAGCCGGAAGCCCTCGCCACGGTTCTCGATACGCTGCGCCCGGCGGTTTCCGGCCGGTTGATTCTGGTGTTTGGCTGCGGCGGTGACCGCGACAGGGGCAAGCGCCCACTGATGGGAGCCATTGCCGCCGACAAGGCTGATCTCATCATCGTGACCGACGATAATCCGCGCACGGAAGACGCCACCGCCATTCGCGCCGAAATTCTTGACGCCGCTCCCCACGCCCTTGAAATCGGGGACCGGGGCGAGGCCATTCACGCCGCAGTGGACCAAATGCGACCGGGTGATGCGCTGGTGGTGGCGGGCAAGGGCCATGAAAGCGGGCAGATTGTCGGGCTTGAAACTTTCCCGTTTTCCGACAAGGAGGTGGTGCGCGCCGCTCTGGAGCGCACTGCGGCAACGAACAAGGCACAGGGATGACGCAAGGGGATGACGCATGAGTGAACATGCCGGCAAGGCCGCCTCCGGCCGTCCATTGCTCTATGATCCCGGCGAGATGGCCGCAGCCATGGGCGCGGATATGCGCGGCGTGCCTGGCGGCATTTACGGCATTTCCATAGACAGCCGCACGCTGGAGCCGGGCGATGCCTTTTTCGCCATTACCGGCGAAGCCAGTGATGGCCATGCCTATGTGGAGAAGGCGCTGGCTGCCGGAGCCTCCGTGGCCGTGGTGGCCCGAGAGCGGGCCGGCAGTTTTCCGGCAGATGCGCCTTTGATGTTGGTGGATGATGTGCTGGACGCTCTCAACGCGCTGGCCCACCATGCCCGCGCGCGCTCCAGCGCCCGTATCGTCGCCATTACCGGCTCGGTGGGCAAGACCACCACCAAGGAAGCCTTGCGCGCCGCCCTTTCCGCCGATGGCGAAACGCACGCATCCGCCGCCTCCTACAATAATCACTGGGGGGTGCCGCTCTCCCTCGCCCGGCTGCCGCGCAGCGCGCGCTATGGGGTGTTCGAAATCGGCATGAACCATCCCGGCGAAATCACCCCGCTGGTGAAACTGGTGCGCCCGCATGTGGTGCTCATTACCACGGTGGAGGCCGCCCATCTGGCGCAATTCTCCGGCATTGAGGAGATTGCCGACGCCAAGGCCGAAATATTTGACGGGCTGGAAGCCGGCGGTACGGCGGTTCTCAATCTCGACAATCCGCATTTTGGCCGACTCAAGGCGGCGGCCGGGGCCAAAGGCGTGTCGCATGTCGTCACCTTCGGCGCGGCCGAGGGGGCGGATGTGCAGTTGAAAAGCCTCACTCTCCAGCCCGGCTGCTCGGTAGCGATGGCGGATATTCTGGGAACGCCCCTCACCTTCAAGGCCGCCCTGCCGGGCCGGCATATCGTGCAGAACATGCTGGGTGTTCTGGCGGCGGTGAAGCTGCTGGGGGCGGATCTCGCTCTTGCCGCGCTGGAACTGGGCCGCATGCGCCCGCCACAGGGCCGCGGTGTGCCGGTCAAGCTTGATCTGGGTGGCGGTGAGGCCTCGCTGATCGACGAGAGCTACAATGCCAACCCCGCCTCCATGCGCGCCGCGCTGGAGGTGCTGGGCCAGCTTGAAACCGGCGCGCGCGGCCGGCGCATCGCCGTTCTGGGCGACATGCTGGAGCTGGGGCCACAAAGCGAGGCGCTGCATGCCGCCATCGCCGAGGATATTCGCGCCAACAAGATTGATCTGGTGTTCTGTAGCGGCGCGCTGATGCACGCCCTGTGGCAGGCCCTGCCGCCCGAGCGCCGGGGCGGGTATGCCCATGATGCGCACCACCTTGAACCCATGCTGGCCAGCGCCATTCGCGCCGGCGACACACTGATGGTGAAGGGCTCCAATGGCAGCCGCATGGGCCTGCTGGTCAAAGCCCTTTCAGAACGTTTCCGTGCGCAGAGCGATGCGCTCGCCGAAGGATGACCCATGCTGCAATGGCTTGCTGAACTGCACCCCGCGCTTCCGGCCCTGAATGTGTTCCGCTACATCACCTTCCGCACGGGTGGGGCAGTGGTGACGGCTCTTCTTTTCGTCTTCCTGTTCGGGCCGGCCATCATTTCCATGCTGCGGGTGAAACAGGGCAAGGGCCAGCCGATCCGCACAGATGGACCACAATCCCATCTGTCCAAGAAGGGCACGCCCACCATGGGCGGGCTGATGATCCTTTCTGGCATTGTGGTGGCGACCCTGCTGTGGGCGGACCTGACCAACCCCTATGTGTGGGTGGTGCTGCTGGTCACTCTCGGCTTCGGGCTGATCGGCTTTTATGATGATTATCTGAAGGTCACCAAGCAGACCCATAATGGTCTTTCCGGCAAGAAGCGGCTGGCCATTGAGGCCGTCATTTCCGGCCTTGCGGTCATCGCCATGATGTATGTGGGGCAGCCGGGCATGTCCACATCGGTCGCCTTCCCCTTCTTCAAGGATTTCCTGCTTGATCTCGGCATCTTCTTCGTCATTTTCGGGGCCTTCGTCATCGTGGCCGCCGGCAATGCGGTGAACCTGACGGACGGGCTGGATGGTCTGGCCATTGTGCCGGTGATGATCGCGGCCGGCACGTTCGGCTTCATCGCCTATCTCGCCGGCAATGTGGTGTTCTCCGATTATCTGCAAATCCATTATGTCGCCGGCGTGGGCGAGGTTGCGGTCATCTGTGGGGCCTTGCTGGGCGCTGGACTGGGCTTCTTGTGGTTCAACGCGCCCCCGGCGCAGGTCTTCATGGGCGATACCGGATCTCTCGCGCTGGGCGGCATGCTCGGCTCCATCGCGGTGGCCACCAAGAATGAGATCGTGCTGGCGATTGTCGGCGGCCTGTTCGTACTGGAGGCGGTCTCCGTCATTGTGCAGGTGGTGTCCTTCAGGCTTACCGGCAAGCGCGTGTTCAAGATGGCCCCCATTCACCACCATTTCGAGCAACTGGGCTGGACCGAGCCGCAGGTGGTCATCCGGTTCTGGATCATCGCCGTGGTGCTGGCGCTGATCGGCCTGGCCACGCTGAAGCTGCGCTGAGCGGCAGCGCTGAACAGAAGCACACAAAAATGGCCCGGCAGGTCTCCCCGCCGGGCCATTTTGTTTCAGATGAGCCCCGTTTTCCGGGCCGGCATCATTTGCGCGCGCAGCTATTGATCCCCACCAGCGAATAAGCCGGGCAGAAACGGAAGATGGCGGTGAGCAGCATCACCAGCCCCACAGCACCAATCACCCACGCCCAGCCACCAATTCCCGCCAGGGCGGGAATGATGCTGGCGCCCACAAACGGCACCAGCAGCAGAATGATGCCTACAATGAACCGCAAGACGCGGTCTGCCCCACCCACATTCGCTGTCATGTCTTCCTCCAGCGCCTCGAATTGAACATTCAATGTTTTTAATGTGTAGACCCACCCCGGCGCAACTGCGCAGAAGCGGCAGGGGTGCGGCCATGTGTCCTGAAAGACATGTGTCCCTGCATCAAGGCCCCGGATAGCCGCCCGGTTCCCGCCCCACAGATTGTTTCCATCCCACCCGCGCATGTTGCAGGCAGAACGCGCTATACAGAACGCCCTGAGAGCGCTGTATTCGCGCATTGCATTTGCGAGATGGGTCATGATTCCAGTCACAGTCCTCAAGGACCAGACCGTCGCCCTGTTCGGGCTGGGCGGTTCGGGCCTGGCCACCGCCGAAGCGCTGCAAGCCGGCGGCGCGCATGTCGTCGCCTATGACGATTCCGAGCGCGCCCGGCTCAAGGCGGCGGAAGCCGGCATCACCGTGCAGGATCTGCGGGAGATGGACTGGAGCTCCGTGCAGGCGCTCATTCTCGCCCCCGGCGTGCCGCTCACCCATCCAGAGCCACACTGGTCGGTAAGGCTGGCGCAGGCCCATGGCGTCGAGATTATCGGCGATATTGAACTGTTCTGCCGCCAGCGCACCGCAACCGCCCGCCGCGCGCCCTTCGTCGCCATCACCGGCACCAATGGCAAATCCACCACCACGGCCCTGATCTCCCACATTCTGCGGGTGGCCGGGCGTGATGTGCAGATGGGCGGCAATATCGGCACCGCCCTGCTTTCCCTCGCCCCACCCAAGGCCGGGCGGGTGCATGTGGTGGAATGCTCCTCCTACCAGATCGACCTTGCCCCCGGCCTCGACCCCACAGTGGGGGTGATGCTGAACATCACGCCGGATCATCTCGACCGGCACGGCACGCTTGAACATTATGCCGCCGTGAAGGAACGCCTCGTGCGCGGCGTGGAGAGCGATGGCACCGCAGTAATCGGTGTGGATGATGATTTTTCCGCCGCCATGGCGGACCGCGCCGAACAGGCGGGCCAATATGTGGTGCGCCTTTCCATGCGTCGCCCGCTGGCCGATGGCATCTGGCGCGAGGGTGAAACACTGGTGGTGAGCGAAGGCGGAGCTGAACGCTTCCGGCTGAATCTGGCGGGCATTGGCGCGCTGCGGGGCGTGCATAATGCCCAGAATGCCGCCGCCGCCTACGCCACCGCCCGCGCACTGGGTGTTGCGCCGGAAATCATCGCGGCTGCCATGACCCGCTTTCCCGGCCTTGCCCATCGCATGGAAGAGGTGGGGCACAAGGGCCCGGTGCTGTTCATCAATGACAGCAAGGCCACCAATGCTGACGCTACCGAACGCGCACTTCTCAGCTTCGAGGATATTTTCTGGATCGCGGGCGGAAAGCCGAAGGCAGGCGGCATTGCTCCACTTGCCCCCTTCTTCAGCCGGGTACGCAAGGCTTATCTGATTGGCGATGCCGCGCAGGATTTCGCAGCAACCCTTGGGGGGGCCGTGCCCCATGAACAGAATGGCACACTGGATGCCGCTCTCGCCTCGGCTCTGAAGGATGCGGAAGCCTCTGGCCTGTCGCATCCGGTGGTGCTGCTCTCTCCGGCCTGCGCCAGCTTCGATCAGTTCGCGAACTTTGAAGTGCGGGGCGACGCCTTCTGCGATCTGGTGAAACAGATCCCCGGTGTGAATGCGCGCGAGCGGGCCCGCCACTGAGGCCAAAGGCCAATCAAATGCCGCATTGGCTTTTGGTGAAACCGGGCGGCGCTTCAGAGCCCCGGTGCCTCAGCCCGGCGGCGCCTGCTTCGGTGCCACGCCATGCAGGAACACGCGAATGCAGCGGCGCACATGTGCGCCGCGCGCCGCACCTCCGGGCCAATCCACCTCACCATCAGCCTTGAACAGCACGGCACCGAAAATCATGTCCATCAGCAGGCGGGCCATGGCTTCGGCGTCATCCACGCAGAGGCGTCCGGCCTCCTGTTGCACTGCCAGCCACCGGGCCAGCTCCGAGCGGGAGGGATCTCCACCCTGCCGGCGCAAAACGTCACCCAGCTCGGGAAACTGCCGGGCCTCCACCAGCACCAGCCTCAACACCGCCACACGTTCGCGATCATCCTCCGGTGAAATATCGGCGTGAAAGATGGCGGCCAGCGCCTCTTCCAGCGAGAGATGCTCATAACAGCCCGGCAAGGCCAGCATGCTGCGCCGGTGCGCTTCCACCACGGCGGAGAACAGCTCCAGCTTACCGGGAAACAGCCGATAGAGCGTGCGCTTGGACATGCGACAGGCAGCGGCCACTTCATCCATGGTGGTGCGCCCATAACCATGGGCCAGAAACAGCCGGCGCGCCTCTTCCGCAATACGATCGCGCTGCACATCATCCGGCACCAGCTTGGGACGGCCGCGACGACAGGGCTGCTCAGCCGGCAGAGGGGAAGACTGCGGACAGGTGGCTTCCGCCTGCCCCATCTTCCTCAGATGGCCATCCGGCTTCGTCATACCTGTTGCGCTCCCCTCAGGCGGTGCGGCCTGTCTGCTCCCGGCCTGTGTTCCGCAAGCCGCACCTTTCTGCAAATCCTTCGCAAAACACCCCGGAGACAGACTGGACGCATTGACAGCGCCCCGCGACGCAAATAGGGGTAATTCACGGTTTCTTAAATATAGTCTCTCGCGCCGGCCTCTGTTTTTCAAGAGGCCCAGCTTTTTTCGCGGCTGGTGGCGTCGGGCGCAACCTCTTCATGATGCGAGACAATGGTGCCTGAGCCGCGCGAAACACCTGCCTTCCCCTCATGGAAACCTGTTCGCCGTCTTCTGGCGGTTCCGGCGCTGAGCCTGCTTCTGGCGGCCTGCTCCGTAGGGCCGGATTATAGCGCACCGGATTTCCGCCTGCCGGGAAGCTGGAATGCAGATGGCAAAAGCGCCCAGGCCAGCCCCCCTCAGCTCGCCAACTGGTGGCGGACCCTGAATGACTCCACCCTGAATGCGCTGATGGACGAAGCCGTCACCAACAATCTGGATGTCGCCACCGCCAGAGCCCGCGTGCGCGAAGCCCGCGCCAGCTATCGCCAGCAGGTGGGCGGCCTGTTTCCGGCCGTGGATGGCAGCGCCTCCTATACACGAGGAGACAATGGCTCGCGCACCGGCACAGATGGGGTGGTGGAACGCTCCGGCGTCTACAGCCAGTATCAGGCCGGGCTGGATGCCAGCTGGGAGCTGGATCTGTTCGGGGCCAATCGCCGCGCCGTGGAAGCCGAGCGCTATGGTGCACAGGCCGCCGAAGATGATCTGCGCGCCACCCTGCTCACCCTTGTGGGGGATGTGGCCGCCAATTATGTCACGGCGCGCGGCTATCAGGCCCGCATCGCCCTGGCCAAACGCACGGCCGCCACCCAGCGCGAGACGGCGGAGCTGACCCGCACCCGCATGGAAGCCGGCGCGGTGAGTGCGGTGGATGCCGCCAATGCCGCCGGGCAGGCCGCCAGCACCGAAGCCACCATTCCCGAGCTGGAAGCCGCCTATGCGCAGACAGCGCATCGCCTCGCGGTACTCACCGGCCAGCACCCCACCGCCCTGAACCGCCGCATGGCGCGCAGCCGGCCCATTCCGGTGCCCCGGCGCGGCGTGCGCAAGGGCGTGCCGGCGGATGTATTGCGCAACCGGCCGGATCTGCGACAGGCCGAACGGGATCTTGCCCAGTCCACCGCCCTGATCGGACAGGCGGAGGCCCAGCGCTATCCCAGCGTCAGTCTCACCGGCAATGTCTCCACCATGGGCACCAAGATTGGCGATCTGGCCCGCGGCTCCTCCATCAGCTGGGCATGGGGGCCCACCCTGACCGTGCCGGTGTTTGAAGGCGGCCAGCTCAAGGCCCAAGTGGAAGTGCGCGAGGCGCAACGCGACCAGAGCTTTCTTGCCTATCATGCCGCCGTACTCACCGCGCTGGAAGATGTGGAGAACGCCTCTGTCGCCCTCACCCAGGAGCGGCGCAAGACGCAGAAGCTCACCGCATCCGCAGAGGCTTACCGACAGGCGGCGCAGCTCTCCCACAGCCTGTATCGCAACGGCTCCACCAGCTTCCTTGAAGTGCTGGACGCGGAACGCTCGCTCTATTCGGCAGAAGATGCGCTGCTGCAAAGCCGCGTGGCCATCACCACCCATTATGTCGCGCTCAACAAGGCGCTGGGCGGCGGCTGGAATGGCGAGATGGATGTGATGACCCCGGCCGTGATTGATGTGAACACCGGGCCGCACCTGCCCTTCTTCCGGCCATGAGCCATTCGGAAACAGTCAGGGCAGATGCGCCAGAAAGAGACGAGATGACATGCCCCTGTTTCGGCAGCCCGCCCATTGCTGCCCACATGCCCGGCATTTCATCTGACGAGAGGGCCGGATGACCGCAACGGATCTGCGCGCTGGCAAGCGGCGCATCATCACCATTGGCGCAGTACTCATTGCCGCCCTGCTGGGCTGGTTCGTGCTGTGGGACTGGCTGTTCCCGCCCGAGCAACCCCGCATCATGAGCGCGCCGGCCACCATCGGCACCATTGAGGAAACCGTGCTCGCCACCGGCATTCTCAAACCGGCGCGTCTGGTGGCCGTGGGTGCGCAAGCTTCCGGCCGCGTCACCGCCATTGCGGTGGAGCTGGGTCAGAAGATCCGCAAGGGCGAACTGGTGGCGGAGATTGATTCCATCACCCAGGAAAACGCCCTGCGCACGGCCAAGGCGGCGCTCGCCAATGTGCGCGCCCAGAAGCAGGAGAAACAAGCCAGCCTGAAACTGGCAGAGCTGACTCTGGCCCGTCAGGACAAGCTCATTCGTCAGACCGCCGTTTCACGCGCCGATTTCGAGAGCGCCGAGGCGGAAGTCGCCACCACCCGCGCGCAGATAGCAGCGCTTGAGGCACAGATCATCGAAGCGGAAGTGGCTGTCAGCACCGCGGAGGCCAATCTGGGTTATACCCGCATCACCGCCCCCATTGATGGCACGGTGCTCTCCATCGTCACTCAGGAAGGGCAGACGGTGAACGCCTCACAATCGGCCCCCACCATCATCATTCTGGGGGATCTGGAAACCATGACCGTGCGGGCCGAAATCTCCGAGGCGGACGTGGTGCATGTGAAGCCCGGCCAGCCCATCTACTTCAACATTATCGGCGAGCCGGACCGGCGCTATGAGGCCCGGCTGGAATTCATCGAGCCCGCCCCGGAATCCATCAAGAGCGATTCCAGTTTTTCATCATCCTCAACCAGCTCCAGCAGCGCGTCCTCATCATCCGAGGCCATCTATTACAACGGCCTGTTCAATATACCGAACCCGGAAGGCCGCCTGCGCACCTATATGACGGCGGAAGTCTATATCGTGCTCGACAAAGCGGAGAATGTGCTCACCATTCCCTCCGCCGCACTGGGCGCGCGCGGCAAGGACGGGCTCTACAGCGTGCAGATATTGGGCAACGACGGCTCCATCAGCCTGCGGCAGGTCAGAACCGGCCTGAACAACAAAACCCGCGTGCAAATCACCGAAGGGCTCAATGAAGGTGAGCGGGTGATTACCGGACAACTTGCAGCAGGCGCATCCGGCGGCACCATGCGGCGGCGCGGGCCGCCCATGGGGCTTTAGCAGCGGGAGGAAGAAATGGCCGAACCGCTGATCGTTCTTGAAAAGCTGCGGCGCGAATTTCCAGCCGGCGAGGGCGTGCTCACCGTTCTGAAAGATATAGACCTCACCATTGAGGCCGGTGAAATGGTGGCCATCATCGGGGCTTCCGGCTCCGGCAAATCCACCCTGATGAACATATTGGGCTGCCTGTCACGCCCCACCTCCGGCAGCTACCGCATCAATGGGCGAGAAACCGCTTCTCTGGAGCCGGATGAACTGGCGGCCCTGCGGCGCGAGCACTTCGGCTTTATCTTCCAGCGCTATCATCTGCTTTCCGAACTGACGGCGCTGGGCAATGTGGAAATTCCGGCTATCTATGCCGGCTGGGACACATCAACCCGCCGCGACCGCGCACTGGAGCTTTTGGGCCGGCTGGGTATGGGAGAGCGTACGGACCACCGCCCCGGCCAGCTTTCCGGCGGCCAGCAACAACGCGTCTCCATTGCCCGTGCGCTGATGAATGGCGCAGATCTCATCCTCGCCGACGAACCCACCGGCGCACTGGATACCGCCAGCGGCGAAGATGTACTGCGCATTCTGGAAGAGCTGCATGCCGAGGGCAAAACGGTCATCATCGTGACCCATGATCCGAAAGTGGCGGCGCGGGCGGAACGCATCATTGAGTTCTCCGATGGCTCCATCATCTCGGATACGCGCACGGGAAAAGCCGCCCCGACCTCGCAGGGCAAGCCCGAAGCCACGCAGGCGCGGGCGCTGGATGCCGCCCGCTCCCGCTCCTGGGCGGCCGCTCTGATGCGCTTTCAGGAAGCCTTCCGCATGGCGCTTCTGGCCATGCAGGCGCACAAGCTGCGCACCTTCCTCACCATGCTTGGCATCATCATCGGCATTGCCTCCGTGGTGGCCGTGGTGGCGCTGGGCGAAGGCTCACGGCGCAAGGTTCTGTCCAACATCTCATCGCTCGGCACCAACACGCTGGAGGTTTTTCCCGGCAAGGATTTCGGCGATGTCCGCTCAGGCAAGATCACCACGCTGGTGATTGCCGATGCCCGCGCGCTGGCCCAGCAACCCTATGTGGCGGCGGTAACGCCCACCGTCTCCACCTCCACCACAGTGCGCTTCGGCCCGAAGGAGGCGACCGCGCTGGTGAATGGGGTAAGCGAACAATATTTCGATGCCCGCGGCACAAGGCTGGTTTCCGGCCGCCTGTTCGGCCCGGAAGCGGTGCGACACATGGAACAGGTGGCGGTGATTGACGAAAATACCCGCAAGACCCTGTTCGACGATGATGATGGCGATCCTGTCGGGCGCGTCATTCTGGTGGGTGCAGTGCCCTGCCGGATCATCGGCGTGGCGGCGCAGCAGCAGGGTGGGTTTGGCGGCAGCCAGAACCTGTCCATCTACCTGCCTTACACCACGGTGCAGACCCGCATTCTGGGCAGCACCACCTTGCGCTCCATCACCGTGCGTGTGAATGACGATACCGATACCGAACTGGCGGAACAAGCCGTCACCAGCTTCCTCACCCAGCGCCATGGCACACGGGACTTCTTCATTCTCAATACCGATGACATCCGCAAAACCATCACCTCCACCACAGAGACGCTGACCCTGCTGATCGCCGCCATTGCGCTGATTTCGCTGCTGGTCGGCGGCATAGGGGTCATGAATATCATGCTGGTTTCGGTGTCGGAGCGTGTGGCGGAAATTGGAGTGCGCATGGCCGTGGGTGCCCGGCGCAGCGATATTCTTCAGCAGTTTCTGACCGAGGCGGTTCTGGTGTGCATTATTGGTGGCGTCACCGGCATCGCTCTGGCCCTGAGTTTTGGTTATGTGTTCGCCTTTGTCGGCTCCACCTTCACGCTGATTTATTCCACCACCTCCATTGTGGTGGCCTTTCTGTCGTCCAGTCTGATCGGCGGCCTGTTCGGCTTCCTGCCGGCGCGCAGCGCCTCCATGCTGGACCCGGTGGAGGCGTTGAGCCGGAACTGATGATGCCGAAACCTCAAGCGCCATGTGAAAAGGCCGGGGCAAATGCCCCGGCCTTTTCACATGCAGAAGATCAGAACAGTGTGTGAAGGGGGCTGAGTTCCCCGAACACATCACCCGATTGACACATCACCCCTTGCGCATACGGCGCATGGCGCGGCGCAGCGGGCTGACGCGCGCCTCGCGCAACTGTTCGTCCTTTTCCTCCAGCTGCTTGCGCAGATTGCGCATTTCACGCTTCAGCGCATCATTCTGCTCACGCACCACAGCCTCGCTTACCGGGCTGGGCGCTTCGATGCGGATTTTGGAGGGGTCCGCCGTTTCATTGAAGGCGGCGCGGGCGGCCTCGGCACCCACGTCCGGCAGGAAGGGCTTCAGGGTTTGGAAGAGATAGTCCCCATCCTGCGCAAAACGTGGAAAATGCAGGAAGGCGAAGGGAATGCCCGCACGGGTGAGGCGCTCCACCAAATGATAGAAGCCGACGGCCAGAACCCGCTCGGCGTCTTTCTCATCCATTGAATAGAGCAGGCCGCCGGGCACCGTGCCCCACACATCCCACGGGGCCTGAAGCTCGCTCAGCCAAGGTGCGGATTTCAGCATGGCCTGCTGCTCCACCACCACCCGGCTGCGGGCGGCATGGCTCAGGTCACGGATGGGAATGATGACGCCATCGGTCTCAAAGCGCCCGCTCTCGATCAGCTCGTCAATGACGAGATAGAGCCAGGGGTTCTTGCAGACATAAGGCGTGGAAGCGTCATCCAGCAGATGCAGCGGCTCTTCCAGCCCGGCATTGGCGTTTTCATCAATAGGCGTATCGGGGTTGCGCGACAGGGTGGTGTCGAGCCCCAGAGCCGTAAGATAGCGCACGAGGAAAGTTGTTCCGGCCCGGCCGGTCCCCGCAATATGCAAGTGACGTCCCAATTCACCGCCCTTTGATGATGGCCTTGAGCCCATGGCGCGCACGCCCCTCGCCACAGGCATCCGGATGTAACTTTATACCGCACAGCCCCAGGGGGCCCGCAATGAACGCCCCCTCTCTACAGGCCGTCTTCGGTCGGGTCCAGTATTTCAGTGTCAGAACAACCCTTGCTTTTCAATATGTCCGCCGTGTTTCCAGATGCGCCAAAGCACTCATCGAACACGAGTTCCGCCAAGGGCAGGCGCCGCCGCCACCCGGCCTGTTCCAGATCCGGTACGGTTTCAAATTGCGAGACATAACCCACGCACAGCAAGGCAATAGGCACGACGCTTTCAGGGATGCGCAGAATGGTGCGCACATCATCCAGCGAAACGATGGAAACCCAGCCCATGCCAAGCCCTTCGGCACGGGCGGAGAGCCAGATATTCTGCACCGCGCACACCGTGGAATAGACATCCATCTCGCTCTGATGGGTCCGCCCCAGCACCACCGGGCCGGCCCGGTCCCGCTCACAGGTGATGCACAGCAAAAGCGGCGCTTCGCGCAGGCCCTCCAGTTTCAGCGAACGATAGAGCGCGCGCCGTTCACCCTCGAACATGTTTGCGGCCTGCTCATTGGCCCGTTGAAACGCTTCATGCAGGGCCGTCTTTGTCTCCGGCTGGCGAATCACGATGAAGTTCCAGGGCTGGAGAAAGCCCACGGAGGGGGCCGCATGGCCGGCAGCCAGCACGCGGGCCAGCACATCATCCGGCACCGGGTCCGGCAGGAAATTGCGGCGCACATCTCGTCTTTCATGGATGCAGCGATAGATAGCCTCGCGCTCTGCCGGTGAAAAACTGTTGTCCTGCGCCATACGCGATCTCCCTCCGGCCGGCGCAGGCTGCCCTGCCGCCCCTTTCACAAGGTGCTATCCATAACCTGCCATCACCGGGCCGCAACAGGGGTGCTTCTTCTGAGGACAGAGCCCACTGTTTTTGCCGGAAGGCCCATTTCCAGACCATCCCGCCTTGTTTCTGCCGTCGCGGGAGATGTCATAATCAGTTATCCCGTGTCCGTCCGAGGATTCGAACCGGAGTTGCCGATGTTTGCGCGCACTGCCTGCCTTGCCCTCGTTTGCGCCGCCATGGCCGGCCCACTCTCACTGGCCGCCCATGCGGAAGAAAGCGCCACAGCACAGGCCCAAAGCCCGCAACCGGCACAACAGCCCCCCTTCCGCACCGGGGTTTCCCTCATGGGCGAGCCAAAATACCCGCCCGGCTTTGCCCATTTCGATTATGTGAACCCGCAGGCGCCCAAGGGCGGCGTGCTGCGTCTGGGCACAGATGGCACATTTGATTCACTGAACTTCATCGTGCCACGCGGCACCCCTGCCAGCGGCATGCAGTTTTTGTATGATACGCTGATGGCCCCCTCCCATGATGAGGTATCCAGCGAATACGGACTGCTGGCGGAAGGGCTGAGCTATCCGGCGGATTATTCCTCCGCCACCTATCGTCTGCGCGAAGGCGCGACGTGGCATGACGGCCAGCCGGTGACCCCGGAGGATGTGGTGTGGTCCTTCGAGGCGCTGACCGCAAACAATCCCAGCCAGCGCTTCTATTACAGCCATGTGGTGAAGGCCGAGAAGACGGGCCCGCGCGAGGTGACCTTCACCTTCGATCAGGCGGGCAACCGCGAGCTGCCGCAGATTGTCGGCCAGCTCATGGTGCTGCCCCGGCACTGGTGGACCGGCACCAGCCCGGATGGCAAGCCGCGTGATATCACCCAGGGCACGCTTGAAGTGCCGCTGGGCTCCGGCCCCTATCGCATCAAGGAGGTGGTGCCGGGCCGCTCCATCACCTATGCCCGCATGCCCGATTACTGGGGCAAGGACCTGCCGGTAAATGTGGGCCAGCACAATTTCGATGAGATCCGCTACGAGTATTTCCGCGATGAAACCGTGATGCTGGAAGCCTTCAAGGCCGACCAGTATGACTGGCGGGTGGAAAGCTCGGCCAAGAACTGGGCCACCGCCTATGATTTTCCCGCCCGAAAGGCCGGGGATGTCGTGCTCGAAATGTTCGAGAACCGCGCCGTGGGCGTGATGCAGGCATTCATTCCCAATCTGCGCCGTGAAAAGTTCCAGGACAGGCGGGTGCGGCAGGCGCTGAACTATGCGCTGGATTTCGAGGGTATGAACCACACCCTCTTCTTCGGCCAGTATATACGGGTCAACTCCTTCTTCGCCGGCACGGAACTGGCCTCTTCCGGCCTGCCGGAAGGGCGTGAACTGGAGATGCTACAGGCGGTGAACACAGCCCTGCCCGGCACCCTGCCGCAGGAGGTCTTCACCACGCCCCACACCAATCCGGTGGCCGGGAATGAAGGCGCCCGCCGCAACAATCTGCGCGCCGCCGCCCGTCTGCTGAAGGAGGCCGGCTTTGAGGTGAAGAACCGCAAGCTGGTGAATGCGAAGGGCGAGCCCTTCACCATCGAGATCCTGCTGGCGAGCCCGGCGATGGAGCGCGTGGCGGTGTTCTACAAGCCCGCGCTGGAGCGTCTGGGCATTACCGTGAACATTCGTCTGGTGGACAGCTCCCAATATGTAAACCGGGTGCGGGCACGGGATTTCGACATGATCGTCTCCGGCTGGAGCCAGTCGCTCTCGCCCGGCAATGAGCAACGCAGCTTCTTCGGCTCCTCCTCCGCCAACCAGCCCGGCAGCTACAATTTCGCCGGCATCGCGAACCCGGCCGTCGATATGCTGATCGAGAAGGTCATCTATGCGAAGAACCGCGAGGACCTTGTCGCCGCCACCCATGCGCTGGACAGGGTGCTGATGTGGAACGAATTTGTCGTGCCAGCCTGGACGCTGAACTTCACCCGCACCGCGCGTTGGAACCGCTTCAGCCACCCCGAGGCGCTGCCCGCCTATAGCTATGCCTTCCCCGACATCTGGTGGTTCGACAAGGAGAAGGCCGCCCGCATCGGCGCCAGCTCGCAGGGACAAAAGCCGGCACAGGGGAACAAGGCCCAATGACCGACACCCCGCGCACCGTCCCCACCCCCGCTGACACATCTGAGACCGGAACCGGCAAGCGGGGAGCGTCACCATGCCTGCCCGCTGAGGCCGGTCTCACCCGGCGCACCCTTCTGTGTGCGGTGGGCGGCATGGTGGGCAGCGGTGTGACGGGCGGCCTGATGGCTGGCCCGGTCCGTGCGCAGGAAGCGGCTGCGATACTGGAGGACAGCGGCACGCCACAGGCCATGACCCAGCGCCACGGCCTCTCCTTCTTTGGGGACCTTCGCTATCCGGCCGGGTTCAGCCATTTCGATTATGTGAACCCGGATGCGCCCAAGGGCGGCCCCTTCTCGCAGGTGGGCCGCAGCGTTTTCTACAACCAGTCTTTCAACAGCTTTGATACGCTGAACCCCTACAATCAGCGCGGCAATGGAGCTTTCGGCATCGAGCTTGTTCATGACACGCTGATGGAAGCGGCGGGTGATGAGAAATCCGCCATGTATCCGCGTCTGGCCCATGCAGTTGAGGTTTCCGAAGACGGGCTCACCTATCGCTTTCTGCTGCGGCCGGAAGCTCGCTTCCATGATGACACGCCGGTGACTTCCGCCGATGTGGTGGCCAGCTTCGAGGCGCTGAAGGCCCATGGCTATGAAACCATCCGCATGGCGCTGCGCACCCTCACCAGCGTGGAGGCCGACGGCCCTCACGCCGTGGTGATGCGCTTTGCCGCCGGGCGTTCGCGCAGCGCGCCGCTCACCGCCGCCGGCCTGCCCATCTTCTCGAAGGCGTTTCTGGGCCAGCACCCTTTCGAGCGGTCTCTGACCGAGGCCCCCCTCGGCTCCGGCCCCTATCGCGTGGCGCGGTTCGAGGCCGGGCGCTTCATCGAATATGAGCGGGTGAATACCTATTGGGGCCAGAAGCTGCCGGTGATGACCGGACGCTACAACTTCGACACCATCCGCTACGAATATTTCCGCGACCGTATCGCCAGCCTCGAGGGCTTCAAAGCCGGGGCCTATCTGTTTCGCGAGGAATTCACCGCCCGCGAATGGGCCACCCAATATGATTTTCCCGCCGTGCGCGATGGCCGCGTGAAGCTGGATACACTGCCGGACAACAGCTTTTCCGGCGTGCAGGGCTGGTTCATGAATACCCGCCGCCCGCAATTCTTCGACCGGCGGGTGCGCGAAGCCATCAACATGCTGTTCGACTTCGAATGGACCCGCAAGAACCTGATGTATGACGCCTATGCGCGCACATCCTCCTTCTTCCAGAATTCGGACATGATGGCCGAGGGCGCGCCTTCGCCCGCCGAACTGAAGCTTCTGGAGCCATTCCGCGGCAAGGTGCCGGAGGCGGTCTTCGGCCTGCCCTTTATCCCGCCCGTTTCCGATGGCTCGGGTGAGGACAGGGCCTTGCGCCTGAAGGCCGTGGCCCTGCTGAAGGCGGCCGGCTATCATTTTCAGGCGGGCCGGCTGGTGGACCACAAGGGCAAGCCCTTCACCCTTGAGTTTCTGGACTTCGACGGCGCGATGGAACGCCACCATGCCCGTTTCATCGGCCATCTGAAGAAGGTCGGCATCAGCGCCACCTACCGGGTGGTGGACCCGGCGCAATTCCAGATGCGCCTCCAGAATTTCGATTTTGACGTGGTCTCGCGCCGCTACAGCTTCTCACCCTATCCGGGGGAGGAGTTGCGGGCCTATTTCTCCACCGAGGCGGCACGCACGCCCGGCTCCTACAATGTGGCCGGCATTTCCGATCCGGCGGTGGATAGCCTCATCGCGCAGGCCATCGCCGCCAGCTCGGCGCAACAGCTCACCACCATATGCCGGGCGCTGGACCGGGTGTTGCGGGCGAATTTCTACTGGATTCCACAATGGTATGCGAACAGCCACCGCATCGCCTTCTGGAACGTGTTCGGCCGCCCGAAGGTGAAGCCCTATTATGAACTCGGTGCGCTCGACACATGGTGGAGCACCGGCAACACCGATGCGATGCCGCAATGATATTCCCCATCCCTCATTTTCACGCCTGAGCGGGAGACCCGATGCTCGCTTATATCCTGCGCCGCCTGCTGCTCATGATTCCCACCATATTGGGCATCATGCTGGTGTCCTTCGTCATTGTGCAGTTTGCGCCCGGCGGGCCGGTGGAACGGGTGATCGCCCAGATTACCGGCGATGATGTTTCCGCCACCGCGCGCATTTCCGGTGGCGGAAGTGATTTCTCCGGTGCGGCGGGCGCCCAGGCGGCCGGCACCGGAGACGCCATCAGCTCCAAATATCGCGGGGCGCAGGGGCTGGACCCGGCCTTCATTCAGGAGCTGGAAAAGCAGTTCGGCTTCGACAAGCCCGCCCATGAGCGTTTTTTCAAGATGATCTCCGATTATGCGACCTTCAATTTCGGCCGCTCCTATTTTCGCGACATCTCGGTGATTGATCTCATCTCGGAAAAGCTGGCTGTTTCCATCTCGCTCGGCCTGTGGATGACATTGCTCACCTATGCCATTTCCATTCCGCTGGGCATCGCCAAGGCCATGCGCGATGGGTCACGCTTCGATATCTGGACCTCGGCCGTGGTGATTGTCGGCTATGCGGTGCCCTCCTTCCTGTTCGCCATTTTGCTGATCGTGCTGTTCGCCGGCGGCTCCTTCTTCGATCTGTTCCCGTTGCGCGGGCTGGTTTCGGAGGATTTCTGGCAGATGAGCTGGCCGGAACGAATCGTCGATTATTTCTGGCATCTGGCGCTGCCCATCACCTCCATGGTGCTGGGAGCCTTCGCCACCATGACGCTGCTAACGAAGAATTCCTTCCTAGAAGAAATCCGCAAGCAATATGTCACCACCGCGCGGATGAAGGGGCTGAGCGAGCGGCGGGTGCTGTATGGCCATGTGTTCCGCAATGCCATGCTCATCGTCATCGCCGGCTTTCCGGGAGCCTTCATCTCGGCCTTCTTCACCGGCTCGCTGCTGATCGAGACCATCTTCTCGCTGGACGGGCTGGGCCTACTGTCGTTCGAGAGCGTGCTGAACCGGGATTATCCGGTGGTGTTCGCCACCCTTTACATCTTCTCTCTGGTGGGGCTGATCGTGAGCCTGGTCTCGGATGTCACCTATATGCTGGTGGACCCGCGCATCGACTTTGAAAGCCGGGAGGTGTGAGGCGATGAACACGGCCACCACCCCCGAAAACCTGTCTGCCCCCCTGCCCGGAACCGCGCCTGAAAAGCGCCGCTGGCTTTCGCCGCTGAACCGGCGACGTCTGCTCAATTTCCGGCGTAACAAGCGCGGCTACTGGTCCTTCGTCATCTTCTCCATCCTGTTCGTGCTCTCCATGGGCGCGAATTTCATCGCCAATGACAAGCCGCTGCTGATCTCCTACGAAGACCATTTCTATATCCCGGTCTTCAAGGCCTACCCGGAAACCGATTTCGGCGGCGATTTCGAAACCACGGCCGATTATCGCGACCCCTATGTGCAGGAACTGATTACCGAAAAGGGCGGATGGATGATCTGGCCGCCCATCCGCTATTCCTACGCCACTCATAATCTGGACCTGCCGACCCCCGCCCCCTCCCCGCCCACATGGATGCTGAGCGAAGACCAGTGCAAGGAAGTGGCCGAACGCAAGGGCGTTTCCGGCTGCGGGGGGCTGGAGTGGAACTGGCTGGGCACGGACGACCAGGGCCGTGATGTACTGGCCCGGCTGATTTATGGCTTCCGCATCTCTGTGTTGTTTGGCCTGATCCTCACCGTCATTTCCTCCATCATCGGGGTCGCAGCGGGCGCGGTGCAGGGCTATTTCGGCGGCTGGGTGGATCTGCTGTTCCAGCGTTTCATCGAGATCTGGACCGCCATTCCCTCGCTCTATCTGCTGCTCATCATCTCATCGGTTCTGGTGCCGGGCTTCTGGGTGTTGCTGGGCATATTGCTGCTGTTCTCATGGGTCTCGCTGGTGGGGCTGGTACGGGCGGAATTCCTGAGGGCTCGCAATTTCGAATATGTGCGCGCGGCGCGGGCGCTGGGGGTCGGCAATTTCACCATCATGACCCGTCACCTTCTGCCCAACGCCATGGTGGCAACGTTGACCATGCTGCCCTTCATCATGTCGTCTTCCGTCATGACACTGACCGCGCTGGACTTTCTCGGCTTCGGCCTGCCGCCGGGCTCGCCCTCGCTGGGTGAGTTGCTCTCGCAGGGCAAGAACAATATCCAGGCGCCCTGGCTGGGTCTCACCGCCTTTTTCACGGTGGGTGTGATGCTGAGTCTGCTCATCTTCATCGGCGAGGCGGTGCGTGACGCATTCGACCCGCGCAAGACCTTTGCGTGAGGGAGAGACCATGACAAACACCTCTCTTCCCCCTATCGCCCCCAACCCTGCCGCCGAAACACCCCTGCTGTCGGTGCGCGATCTCTCCGTCGCCTTCCGCCGCGAGGGGCAGGACACGCTGGCGGTGAACCGGGCCTCCTTCGATATCCGCCGGGGCGAAACGCTGGCACTGGTAGGCGGCTCGGGCTCCGGCAAATCGGTCACGGCGCTCTCCATCCTGAAGCTGTTGCCTTATCCGGCCGCCAGCCACCCCTCCGGGCAGATCCTGTTTGAGGGGCGTGACCTGCTTCAGGTCTCCGAGCGCGAATTACGCGGGGTGCGCGGCAACCGCATCACCATGGTGTTTCAGGAGCCGATGAGTTCGCTCAACCCCCTGCACACCATCGAGAAGCAGGTGGGGGAGATGCTCATTCTCCACCGCGGCATGAGTGTTTCCGCCGCCCGCACCCGCACGCTGGAGCTGCTTCACGAGGTGGGCATTCCAGACCCGGAACAGCGCCTCTCCTCCTATCCACACCAATTGTCCGGCGGGCAGCGCCAGCGCGTGATGATCGCCATGGCGCTTGCCAATTCGCCCGATCTGCTGATCGCCGATGAGCCCACCACCGCCCTTGATGTGACTGTTCAGGCGCAGATCCTGAAACTGCTGAAGGATCTTCAGGCCCGCCTCAGCATGGCCATGCTGTTCATCACCCACGACCTCAACATCGTGCGCAAGATCGCCGACCGGGTCTGCGTGATGCAGAAGGGAGAGGTGGTGGAACAGGGTGGTGCGGAAGAGACCTTCCTGAACCCGCAACACCCCTATACGCGCGAACTGCTGGAAGCCGAACCCACGCCCGACCCGGCCCCCGCCTCGCAAGGCGATGTGGTGGTGAAGGCCGAGGATGTGAAAGTCCACTTCCCCATCAAGCGCGGCTTCTTCCGCAAGACGGTGGGCCATGTGAAGGCGGTGGACGGGGTGAGCCTATCCATCCGCCGGGGTGAAACGCTGGGTGTGGTGGGCGAATCCGGCTCCGGCAAGACCACGCTGGGCCTGGCTCTGCTGCGGCTCATTTCCAGCACCGGCAAGGTCGCCTATCTTGGCCAGCGCATTGACGGCCTCGGCTTCAAGGCCATGCGCCCCCTGCGCCGCCACATGCAGATGGTGTTTCAGGACCCTTATGGCGCGCTCTCACCGCGCATGTCGGTGGGCGACATTGTGGGCGAGGGCCTGCTGGTGCATGCGCGCGACCTTTCCGCCGCCGCGCGCGAGCAAAGGGTGATCGCCGCGCTCGCCGATGTCGGGCTCGACCCGGAAGACCGCCATCGCTATCCGCATGAATTTTCCGGTGGGCAGCGTCAGCGCATCTCGATCGCCCGCGCCATGGCGCTGGAGCCGGATTTCGTAGTGCTGGACGAACCCACCAGCGCACTCGACATGATCGTTCAATCCCAGATTGTCGAACTGCTGCGCGCCCTCCAGCGCAAGCGGGATCTCGCCTTCATGTTCATCACCCATGATTTGCGGGTCGTCTCAGCGCTGGCCAGCCATCTGCTGGTGATGCGTGGCGGCGTGGTGGTGGAACAGGGGCCGGCCAAGACGGTGTTTGAGCACCCGCAGGAGGATTATACCCGTGCATTGTTCGCCGCAGCCTTCTCGCTGGAAACAGCGCCGGAAAATGTGGTGAACCCATGAGCAAGCCCCACAGCCCAGCCCTGCCGCAGGATGGCCCGGCCGATGTCGAGGTTTCCGCCCCCCGCCTGCTGGCCGGCGCTTACAAGAATTACGAACGCTTCGACGTTACCCTGCATGTGCCGGGCAGCGCCCCCCTGCATCAGGAGCGCGATGTGCTTCGCGCCGGCCATACGGTTGGCATCCTGCTCTATGACCCGGATCGAGACAGCGTGGTGCTGATCCGCCAGTTCCGCCTGCCGGCCTTTCTCATGCTGGGGGCGGAACGGGCCGAAATGGTGGAAATCGTCGCCGGTGGCCTTGAAAACGGAGAGGAAGCCGAAGTCGCCGCCCGGCGGGAATGTGTGGAAGAAACCGGACTGGAGCCGCGCCTTCTGGTGCCCATGCTGCGTTTTCTGCCCACACCGGGTATCATAGATGAATATGCCAGCTTCTTTCTCGGCATTGTGGATGCTACGGAGCTGCCAGAGCGCGGCGGCATGGCTGACGAGGCAGAATTGACCCGTCCCTTCCTTTTATCGGTTGACCGGGCCATTGCCATGGTGGCAGAGGGGCGCAGCGCCAATGGCTATCTTGTCATCGCCCTGCAATGGCTCGCCCTGAACCGGGGCCGCCTGCCGCAACTCATTCGCCCCACCTGACCGGAACGACCAAGGAGCCCGGATATGGCAACGCATCGCACTCTCATCTCTGCCATGGGCACGCTCGCCATCGCCACCGCAGCCATGATTAGCCCCAGCCTGACAAGTCCAGGTCTGGCTGCCAGTACGGAACCCGCATTGCGGGCCCGCACCACTCTCACCCTCGGTCCGGGCCCCGTGGAAACGAACCCCGTGCGCTATGAATGCGACAAGGGCTGGCCGCTCTCCGTCACCTATGTGAATGCCGGGCCCAATGTGCTGGCCATTATACGGGTGAAGGGTGTTGCCCAGCTTTTCGTCTCCGCCATCTCCGCATCCGGCAGCCGTTATGTTTCCGGCCCTTATGAATGGTGGGCCAAAGGCGATGAAGGCATTCTGCGCGATTTGACCCGCGATGAGGATGAAAACGTCCTCTACAGCTGCAAGACCGTGACCGACAAGAAGTGAGATCGTCACCGCTGACGATCAAAATGATGAAAGGGGCGGGCTGCAAGGCCCGCCCCTTTCATGTTGCAGCACGGATTTGCTGCGCCCCCCTTTTGCCCGTCCCCTTGCTCGACATGGAAAAACGGCGCACAACATGAAACGGCACCATGCCACCTCCCGGAAGGCATGAAATACGCCGCCGGGAGATAGCACGGTGCCGATGGCCTGCCCCGCCATCACTGCCCATTGCGAGCGGTCCAGCCGCCTGCCTGCACACAGCCAGAGCCCATGAGCCATGTTCTCGCGGAAATCGCGATCATTCTCCTGCCCATTTTCGGGCTCATCGCAGTGGGCTATGGGGCCGCGCGCAGCGGGCTGATGAGCGAAAGAGCCTCCGACGGGCTGGCGGAATTCGTCTTCAATGTCGCTGTGCCGGTGCTCATCTTCAAGACGCTGAGTGACGCCCATTTGCCCGATGCCCAGCCCTGGGGCTACTGGATCGCCTATTTCAGCGGCGCCTTCTTCGTGTTTGCGCTGGCCATGCTGGCGGCGCGCAAGCTGTTTGGCCGCAACCATGATGAGGCGGTCATTCATGGTTTCACGGCCGGGCAGGCCAATACCGTTTTTGTAGGCGTTCCGCTCATTCTCAGCGCATATGGCGAAGCCGGAGCGGTGCCGCTTTTTCTGCTGCTGGCCATTCACCTGCCGGTGATGATGGTGGCCGCCACATTGCTGCTGGAAGGCGGGGCAAGCTTCGCCACATCGGCCACACGCCGCCGGCTGCTGAAGGCGCTGGCCTTCAATCCCATTCTTCTCGGCATTTATGCGGGGGGGCTGGCCCAGATGACCGGTGTCAGCGTTTCCGGGGTTCCACGCGACATGATCGACATGATCGCGGCCGCCGCCACGCCCTGCGCGCTGATCTCTCTGGGGCTTTCGCTCAAGCGTTATGGCATTGGCGGCGATCTGCGCCCGCCTTTGCTCATCAGCACGCTCAAACTGCTGGTGCATCCGCTGGCGGTGTTCCTGCTCACCCTGCTGTTGCCGATGCCGCCCGTGTGGGCCGGTGTAGCCGTGCTGTTCGCCGCCATGCCCAGTGGGGTAAATGGCTATCTGCTGGCCCAGCGCTATGGACTGGGTGTCCATATCGCGACCAGCGCCGTGTCCCTGTCCACTCTCTTGTCCGTCTTCACCATTGCGATCTGGCTATATGTGCTGGGCCTGTGAGCCCTTCAGACACGACGGTACGGCAAGGCCCAGCCGCTCATATATCTCCTGCGCCGATACACCCGCAGCGCGCAGAGCCCGCAGGCTGGTTGCCCCATGGCTTTTGGAAAGCTTGTGACCAGCCTCATCCAGAATGAGCCGGTGGTGGTGATAAACCGGCGACGGCAGCCCCAGCAGGCGTTGCAGCAGCACATGAACCACGCTCGCCGCTTTCAGATCCGCCCCACGAATGACATGAGTGACACCCTGAAGCGCATCATCCACCACAACGGAGAGATGGTAGGATGTCGGCGTATCGCGCCGCGCCAGCACGACATCCCCCCATGCATGCGCATCCATATGCTGCACAGCCGCCGGTGAACCGAGCGGATCATCGCCCTGCGTTTCCTGCCAGACCGGCGCTGCTCCCACCACCTCAAGCGCCGCCGCCATATCCAGACGCAGCACGAAAGCCTCTCCCGCCGCGCGCCGTTGCGCCCGCGCGACATCAGACAAGCTGGTTCGCGAAAAGGGATAAAGTGGTGCGCCATCCGGGTCCCGACGGGCCGGCACGCCGCGCGCCTCTTCCTGTGCGACAACCGCACGAGCGATTTCGCCCCGGCTTTCAAAGGTGGGGTAGATCAACCCCATCGCTTCCAGCCGATCCAGAACCGCAGCATAATCGGCGAAATGGGCAGATTGCCGGCGCGGTGGCTCTGCCGCTTGAAGCCCCAGCCAGGCCATATCTTCCAGAATAGCCCGCTCATATTCCGGGCGACAGCGTGCGGAATCGATATCTTCCAGCCGCAGCAGAAACCGCCCCCCGGCCCGCTCGGCCGTGCGCGCATTCAATATGGCCGAAAATGCATGGCCCAGATGCAGATACCCATTAGGGCTGGGCGCGAAACGACACACAAGCGTGCTCATGCCCGCACCCCTTTTGCGCACGGGGACGGACAAGGACAGCAGAACATCACTTCAGGGATGATCGTCATGGCGGGGATCAGGTGACGGGTGGAACCAGGTGGAGGGAAAGAAAGGCAACATAACATGAGAGGGCAAAAGCATGAGCCCTGCCAGGAGCATGGCCCATGCCCGCACCCCATCAAACTTCCCCTACGGAAATAAAAACAGCTTCTCGACCTGCATTTCACCGTCAGGCCATGGCCTGACGGTGCATTTCATGCCTAGAATGTGGGCTCTCCGGCAGCCTGAGATATTCGGCTGCTGTCTGTTCAGTGCGTTTACAAGCCCGGAGGAGCCTTGCTCATGCCCCTTCACGACGAAACGACGCCTGTTCTGGATGGTCCGCGCCTGCCGCCGCGTCATGGCGGCCCCGCAGACAGCCTTGTGGTGCTGCTGCATGGCTATGGCGCCGACGGACGGGACCTGATTGATCTGGGCGAAAGCTGGAGCGCCCATATGCCGGGTACAGCTTTCGTTTCCCCCCACGCGCCCCAGCCCTGTAGCGAAGCCCCGGTGGGCCGGCAGTGGTTTCCACTGGATGCGCTGGACCCACACGAACTCGCACGCGGAGTGGAGGCCGCCGCTCCCATGCTGGAAGCCTTTCTGGCCCAGGAGCTGGCCCGGCTGAACCTGCCCGCCGAACGCATGGCGCTGGTGGGCTTTAGCCAGGGTGCGATGATGGCGCTTCACGCCGGGCTGAATGCCGCCCGGCCGCCGGCGGCTATCATTTCCTATTCCGGCCTGTGGGCAGGCATTGCCCACCCACCTGCGGAAGCCTTCAGCGCGCCACCGCCGGTTCTGCTGGTGCATGGCGCACAGGATGAGGTGGTGCCCTCCGATGCGCTGTTTGCCTCCGCCAACGCCCTGACCAATGCCGGCGTGCCGGTGGAATGGCATATGTGCCCGGACCTGCCCCACGGCATAGATACGGCTGGAATCACACGCGGTGGCGATTTTCTCTCCGCCCTGCTCGGCCCCCAGACCTTCGGCGCGCCACCTCTTGGCGCTCATGGCACCGTGCACTGAAAACAAGATAAAGAAGACAGCTTCACAAGAATGACACGCGCCATGTAGAATATGGCCGCGCGGAAGCGCTGTAGCTGGCGTTTCCCGCGGCACTTTCATGCGTCCGAACTGCAATGCGTCCGTTCTGCACGGGGCGTATGGCGGGGGAGCAAAGCCCTTGAGCTGTGCAATAAAATCCGGCAGCTGGCCTGCCCTTGTGCTCAACGCTGACTATCGGCCTCTGAGCTACTATCCCTTGTCCGTCTGGTCCTGGCAGGATGCGGTCAAGGCGGTGTTTCTGGACCGGGTAAATATCGTCGAATATTACGATAAGGCGGTCCGAAGTCCTGGGTTCGAGTTTCGATTACCCAGCGTCATTTCCCTCCGAACTTTCGTGAAGCCCACCCGACAACCGGCCTTCACCCGCTTCAATGTCTTTTTGAGAGATCGCTTCTCCTGCCAATATTGTGGCTCCCGCGATGATCTCACCTTCGATCACCTCATTCCCCGCGCCCGGGGCGGGCAAACCACCTGGGAAAATGTCGTAACGGCCTGTTCGCCCTGTAATCTGCGCAAGGGCAGCGCCATGCCCGCCGATATCGACATGTGGCCGGCTCAGATGCCCTACCCCCCTTCCATTCAGGATCTTCACCAGAACGGGCGCCAGTTTCCGCCCAATTATCTGCATGAGAGCTGGCTGGATTATCTCTATTGGGATACCGAGCTGGAGCCCTGACCCGGCGCGAAATACCTTCAGCCCTTTCGGGGCCAGAGCGCGCCACAGCTTGCAACACCGCCAAGGCCCGCAGCGATCAGCACGTTCCAGCCCGCCATGGAAACGCCAAACAGCCGCCACGGCGCATCATCACAGCGCGGCACGCGTGCGCCCTTCAGCGCAGCCAGCACATCTGTCGTCATTTGCGGGACACCGCCGGCGCAACTGGCCGGTCCGGCCCAGAAGCCCCATTCCACCCCGGCATGATAGGCCGCCAGCCCCGCATTCGCGAACATGGCCAGAGCCAGCACGCCCAACAGCACCCGCCCCATCCGCACCCATGCGTGATGCTCCGTGCCAAAAACAAGCAGAACAAGGCTGAGAAGGGCCAGAGGCACGCCGGCATAATAGGCCATGCGCTGCTCCAGACATAACGGACAGGGCGCCAGCCCAATAACCAGCTGGAAATACCAGGCCGCCGCCAGCGCGAAGAGAGAGCCCAGCGCGAGAATCAGGGCGCTTGCAGCCGGCAGGGAAAAGGCCGAACGGGGATTTGAGCTCACGCAAACCTCTTCTGAACCGGTCCGTACAGGCGCAACAAACGCCTGCACCGGGCTCCCGAAATGTCATTCCGGGGTATCGCGCATCTGCCGGAATGTCCACCAGCTCAAGCACAAAGCCGCTTCAGCTCCGCCATGGCCTTCCCCACGCGGGCGCCAGTTTAGAGTCATTCTCATTCTACCAGAGAAAGATGGCGCACCCGAATGATTTCGGCTATAAGTCGCAAGTCGTGTTCGGAGGCATTCGCAACTAGAGCGCCTCCCGGACCGACAGACCTGATGGTAGCTCAAGCGGATTGCGGCCTGACATGAACGATATGACTCGAACCCGCTCCGCCTTCGGCATTCCCGTCACGCCGGGCGCTGAAGGCACTGAGGATCTCATGCTTCCAGTGGCACAGTTGCGTGACATTTCCGTGGCGCGGCGCACAGGATGCCCATTCCATGATGTGCGCGAAATGCTGCGCGAAGTGGGCCTGCGCCCCACGCGCCAGCGTCTCGCCCTCGGCTGGCTGCTTTTCGCCAAGGGCAACCGCCATGTGACCGCGGAAATCCTTCATGAGGAAGCCATCAAGGCACGCTTCCCGGTTTCTCTCGCCACCGTCTACAACACCTTGCATCAGTTCACGGAATCCAAACTGCTGCGCGAAGTGGCGGTGGATGGTTCCAAGACTTATTTTGATACCAACTCTTCAGATCACCACCATTTCTATCTCGAGGAGAAGAATGATCTGGTGGATATTCCGGCCCGTGAGGTAGAGCTGAGCCACCTGCCCGAGCCGCCCGAGGGTTATGAAATTGCCCGCGTGGATGTCGTGGTGCGGCTGCGCAAGGTCTCCCGAGTCTGATGGCCTGAGCCTTGCCAGGCTGAATATCACGGGCTGACAGGCATGTTTCTGTCACCCCGAATTGTCGCAAGCCCGGCAGGATTGCGGGCCTTGCGCTCTTTTTCCGGCTGCGGCACCATAAAGCTGAACAGATGGCGCGTGGGCTCCGTCGTCCAAAGGGGGCCAGCTTCTGACATGTCGCCCAGCACGTTCCCAGATCCGCGACAGGTTGCATCTCATGATGCACCAGGTGCCGGGAAACCGGGACCAGATGCACGGCGGCCCGTGCGCCAGCACATCTTCAGCCCTCTTGCCCTGGGCCTTTCAGCGCTGGGCGCGGCATTGCTGCTCATTGCACTCCTTCTCTGGACCCGGTACGGAACGACGGTTTTCTTCGATGTGATGAATGCCGGCCTTGCCACCTGCATGTAGTTTCGCCCTTCAGGGAAGGCCCGTGGCAGGCTGAGCTTTCCGCTCTGCGGCATCATCGTGCCGAACAGAGGAAGTGCCTGCCATGTCCACTCGCCCGCAGAAGCCATCCCGCCCGGCCAAACGCCCGGCTGCCCGGCCATCCACTTCTGCACGCAACCGCACCATTGCCCTGTTCGCGGCATTTGCGGCAGGCGCCGCCATTCTGGTGGCGGTGGTTTCCCTTCTTCTGCCTTCCGCACCACCGCAGGGCATCACATCCTCGGCCAGCGTGGGCGGCCCCTTCCGGCTGGTGGATCAGAACGGCGTGGTGGTGACAGAAGCCGATCTGAAGGGCAAACCCACCCTCATCTTCTTCGGCTTCACCCACTGCCCTGATGTCTGCCCCACCTCCCTGTTTGAAATGTCCGAGATTTTTGCCGCTCTCGGCCCGGATGCCGACAAGGTGCAATCCTTCTTCGTGAGCGTGGACCCGGAACGCGATACGCCGGAGGTGATGAACTCCTACCTCGCCAGCTTCGCCCCGCAATTGCGCGGCCTCAGCGGCACACCGGAAGAGGTGGAAAGCATCAAGCGGCTTTATCGTGTCTATGCCCGCAAGGTGCCGCTGGAAGATGGCGATTACACCATGGACCACACCGCCACCATCTATCTCATGGACAAGACCGGCAGTTTTGCCGGCCCCTTCAATGCCAAGCGCCCGCCGGAAGAGGCCGCGCAGGAGCTGCGACGCTATTTCTGAAGCGCCACCCCAAGGCCGGGCCTGCCGCGCCGGCGGGAAAGGCCGTGCTCGGTCTTCTTCCAGTAGAAAGGCCGCCAGACCAGATCCACCAGCGCATTGAAGGTGGCGACGGAAGCCAGCACCCAATAGACCGGAATGGTCATCACCACGCGCCAGCGCACGCTCTGCCCCCGTCGCCGCCAGCCCATCATCACAGCAAACGCCGCCCCCAGCGTCCCCACCAGCAAGGTGCAGTAGGAAAGCCCGGACACCACGACTTCCAGAGACGTTTCACAGGGCAGCCCCACCACCCCCTGGGACAGATCATACAGCAGCAGCAACAGAAAGAAGGGATGCGCCAGCGCGGCGGCAAAGGGCCCCACGGTCAGCAGCGCCAACACCAGTGTATCCCTCAGCCCCAGCTGCCGCACCAGCGCACCGGGCTGGCGGCCATGCACCAATATGGTCTGCGCCCAGCCCTTCATCCACCGGGTGCGCTGGCCCAGCCAGGCCCGCCATGTCAGCGGCGCTTCCTCGAAGGTTGAGGCAGCAATCACCCGCGTGCGCCAGCCGGCCCGCGCCAGACGAATGCCGAGATCCGCATCTTCCGTGACATTGAACGGGTCCCACGCGCCCACTTTCTCCAGCACATCCCGGCGGAAATGGTTGGAAGTGCCGCCCAGCAAAATGGGAAGCTCCAGCGCGTTCAGTAATGGCAGCAGCACATCGAACTGGGCCGCATATTCCGCTGCGAACTGGCCACTGATCCAGCTTTCATCGCCATTATCCACGCAAAGCCGGGCCTGAACACAGCCCACCTCCGGCTGCCCGCGAAAGGCCGCCAAGGCCCGGCGCAACTGATCCGGCTCCGGCAAATCCTCGGCGTCGAAAATGCAGACATAGGCGCCACGTGTGAAGGCCAGCGCCATATCCAGCGCCTTGGGCTTGGTGCGTGGGCCAATATCGGCAACCGCCACCTCCTCCATGCAGGCTGGCAGCGCCGTAGACGCAATAGCGGCGCGGGTGGCAGTATCATCTGCCTCCACCACCAGCTTGATGTCGAGCTTCTCGGGCGGATAATCCAGCGCGCCCAGCGCTTCCACAAGCTGTGGCACCACGGCGGCTTCACGGTAGAGCGGCACCAGAATGGAGTAGACCGGCAACGCGCGATCATCAGCCGCACCACGCTCCCCCGCCTCACAGCTCTCTTCAGACGGGTGGCGCGGCCATTCCGCGTCATAGAGGCAACCGGCCAGACGCAGGGTAATCCAGAACAGGAAAACCAGAGACAGAACGAATTGCAGAATGAGAAAGCCGGAGGTCACCGGCTGCCCCAGCATCAGGGGCACCAGAAGGGCCGCCAGCAAAGGCGTGGCGATGGCCAGCCCCAACATGGTGGTCACAAAAGGCTGGGAAAGCGTGCCGGCAGAGGCTTCAGGCTTTGTATCACGCAGATGAAAGGCCGCATCCCGTGTCAGAGCCCGGCTGGCGCGGGCCATCACCAGAGCGCGCAGATCGGCAGGCGCCAGAAGCCGAACGCGATGATGCAAGGTGGTATCGGCTTTCAGGGCGCGGGCCAGATGGCGCACCTCCCGCCCTTCTGCGGCCAGATTGAACCGCGTGCGCCCATCCGCCAGCATTTCCGGTACGGCACCCGTGCGTAACAGGGCCTTGAGCGTGGCAGCATCAGGAGGCAGATGCAGATGCTCCGGCTGCGCCAGTTCCAGCCCCAGATGATCGGCCAGACATTGCGCGGCCTGCCGAGGCGTGACATGCCCCTGCGCCACCAGAACCTGATCGCCCCCCACACCCAGATCGCGCGCGCGGCGCGCGGCGGCGGCCAGTACATCTGGCGAGAGAAGGCCACGAAAGGCTTCCAGCTCAACCGGGAGGCGCTCCGGCCCGGCATCCGGCCCGAAACCTCCTCCAGTCTGATCGCCCATATGATCGCCCTTGCTCCCCCGGCGGGCCTGCCCCACCATAGGCGCATCGCCCGCCCCTGCATGCGTGACGCCGGAACCCCTGCGAGCCTGATCCCTGTCGTTCATGAGCCCCCGAACATGCGCATCGACATGCCCCCACGATCCGCCCTCATGACACGCCGTCATCGCGCACGACACATGGTGGTGCGCGCCAGATGCGAACTCAATCACTGGCTGTTCTTTTCCCTCATAAGCAGCAGGCGTTTCACACTCCATTGGCCTGCGGTTGCAGTTTCAGGGGCGACACACAACCCTTGCGGGATGAAGCCTTCCCCAGAACGGGAACAGAAGCGGCGCAGGCCCGGCCGGAACTGGAACCGGCTTCTGGCGAGCCTGCTTTTTCTGCTTCTTCTGCCTGTGTTCGCCCATGCACAGACGGATGAACCGCCCGACCCCGGCACAAGAGCAAAGACAACGGCAGAGACAACGGCAGTATCTTGGCCCGCTGTGACCATTCCCAACTTCTGGAACATGGCCCGGCGGCAGGAGCGACCCGATTCCGCCCGCTTGCCACGCGAACTGCGCTTCGTGACAGCAGACGATTTTCCGCCCTTCAATTTCCGCGATGGCAAGGGGCGGGTCATCGGCTTCAACATTGATTTGGCTCACGCCATCTGCGCGGAACTGGCCCTGCCCTGCGCCATCCAGACCACGCCCTTCGACGCCATTATTCCAGAACTGGAAGAAGGCCGCGCTGATGCGGCCATGGCCGGCATTGCCGTAACGCCAGCCTCCCGGCAAATTCTGGATTTTTCAGAGCGCTATCTGGGCCTGCCGGCCCGTTTCATCGCCCGGAGGGATGATGCCGCCCTGCACCAGCAGGCCACGCCCGAATATCTGGCAACCCGACGCATTGGCGTGGTGAGCCGCACCGCACATGAAGCCTATCTGCGCTCTTTCTTCAACGAGGCGGCGATCCGGCCCTTCCCCGATCTGGCCAGCGCCCGCGCCGCACTGAAGGCCGGCGAGGTAGATCTTCTGTTTGCTGATGGCCCCACACTGGCCCTGTGGCTGAATGGTGCAGATTCGCAAGGCTGCTGCCAGTTTGTCGGCGGCCCCTTCACGGAAAGCCTGTTCTTCGGCGAAGGGCTGGCCGTGGCCGTGCGACAGGGGGATGCACCACTACGCGAAGCCATCAATTATGCCCTTCAACGTATTTGGCAGAAGGGTATCTATACGAATCTGTATCTGCGCTGGTTCCCGGTCAGCTTTTACTGATCCGGCATATCCGCATTTTTGCCTGCTGCCGCCAGAAGCTGCGCCATGGCGCGGATCTCCCCCTCTTTTTCTTCCAGCTGGCCGGTAAGAAGATGAAGCCAGTTGAAGCCGATATAGAGCTGGACCAGCATATCCACCGCCCCGGCCTGCACCTCCCCGCGCGCAGCCGCCCGGCTGAACAGGGTGTGCGCATCCTTCAGACGTCGGGGCATGAAGGTGTTTCGCAGCGAATCAAGCGCTGTCGCACTGGCCTGCGCTTCGGCAACCAGCGCGCGAAAAGTGCTGCCACAAGGGGTTTCCTGCCAGTAGCGCCACAGGGCGCAGGTATAGGTTTCCAGATCCTGCAACAGGCAGCCATGATCGGGCAGAAGCAGGCTGGAGCGCTTTTCCTGGCTGTAAATCTCAATGAAGAGATCCGCCTTGCTCGGCCACCAGCGATAGATGGTCGGCTTTCCGGCTCCGGCCCGTCGCGCCACTGCATCAATTGAAAAGCCGGCATAGCCCTTTTCGGCCAGCAGGCTGCGCCCGGCTTCCAGAATGGCGGCCTGCGTCTCCGGATTGCGCCGCGCACCAATGGAGGCGCGCCGGCAGCCCCCCTCTTCCGTCGGAGACGGCTGCGCTTCTGAAGCATGGACCTCAGGTGCTTCTTTCAAATCGGACACGTCTGGCTCTCCTTTGCGCTTGATATAATCGAAACGGATCGTTTATATCAAGAATAACGAAACGAACCGTTCCGTTATCAGGAATCGCCCATGCCCACATCCACATCCACTTCTACGTCCACCCCCACCGCCTCCTGCCCGCCGCCAGCATCCGCCCCACAGGAGGCCAGCGCAGCCGAAACGGCGCCCGGCCAGACGCCCCGCCGCCCTGTTCTGCGCATACCGCATATGTCGCATCTGCGATTTCTGGCGCTGATGATGGTGGGGGCCTATCTGCTCATCAACGCCATCTTGTATGTTCTGGCCCCGCTCACGGAAGGTTGGCCGATATGGCTCACCACGCTGGTGGCGGTGCCTTTCATGGTCATCGGAATGGTGCATGTGATCGCGCCATTCGCCGCGCCGAAGAAGCCCAAGGCCGCCCCTGCGCCCGAACATGCATCAAAGCCGTCATCCGCGCGTTGACGCCATGGCCGGACATTCCTAAGTTCTCGCTCCATTTCCGGAGCCTGACATGACAGAAACCTCGTCCGCCTCGGCCACGCCTGCCGAACTTGCCGCCGAACTGCGCCAGCTTGCCGAAACCGCCGGCGCGTGGCCCTTCGAGGAAGCGCGCAAGATCGTGGAGCGGCTGAAGCGCAAACCCAAGGACGAGGTTTTGTTCGAAACCGGCTATGGCCCCTCCGGCCTGCCGCATATCGGCACCTTCGGCGAAGTGGCGCGCACCACCATGGTGCGCCATGCCTTTCGTGTGCTGACCGAAGACAAGATCAAGACCCGCCTGCTGTGCTTCTCCGATGATATGGACGGCATGCGCAAGGTGCCGGAGAATGTGCCGGATGTGGAGGCGCTGAAGCCCTATCTCCAGCTGCCCCTCACCAAGGTGCCCAACCCCTTTGGCGGGGATTATGAGAGCTTCGGGCATCACAATAATGCGATGCTGCGCCGCTTCCTTGATACATTCGGCTTCGATTACGAATTCGCCAGCGCAAGCGACTATTACCACTCCGGCAAGCTGGACGCGGTGCTGCTGAAGGCCGCCGAGAAGTATGATGACATCATGGCCATCATGCTGCCCACGCTGGGTGAGGAGCGCCAGGCCACCTACAGCCCCTTCCTGCCCATTTCCCCCACTTCCGGGCGCATTCTCTATGTGCAGCTCAAGGCGGTGGATGCTGAGGCCGGCACCATCACCTTCACCGATGAGGATGGGGTGGACAAGACCATTCCCGTCACCGGCGGGCATGTGAAGTTGCAATGGAAGCCGGATTTCGGCGCACGCTGGGCCGCGCTGGATGTTGATTTCGAGATGTTCGGCAAGGACCACCAGACCAACGCGCCGATCTATGACCGGATCTGCAATGTTCTGGGTGGCGTTGCGCCGGAGCATTTTGTCTATGAGCTGTTTCTGGATCAGAACGGCCAGAAGATCTCCAAGTCCAAGGGCAACGGCCTCACCATTGATGAATGGCTGACCTATGCCAGCCCGGAGAGTCTGGCCCTCTATATGTTCCAGTCTCCGCGCTCGGCGAAGAAGCTGCATTTCGATGTCATCCCGAAGGCGGTGGACGAATATTTCAACTTCCTCTCCCGCTATGAAACGCAGGACTGGAAGCTGCGGCTCAACAATCCGGTGTGGCACATCCATGCGGGCAACCCGCCCAAGCTGGATATGCCGGTATCCTTCACCATGCTGCTCAATCTCGCCTCGGCCTCCAATACCGAGGAGAAGGAAACGCTGTGGGGCTTCCTGCGCCGTCATGTGCCGGGTATCTCGCCTGAAACCCACCCCAAGCTGGATGAGCTGGTGGGCTATGCGGTGCGCTATTTCCAGGATTTCGTGAAGCCGGGCAAGGTGTTCCGCACGCCCGACGAGGTCGAGCGCGATGCCCTGCAAAAGCTGAACGCCGCCCTTGCCGCCCTGCCGGAAAACGCCAGCGCGGAAGACATCCAGACCGCGCTTTACGATGTGGCCCGCCCCATTGAGCGCTATCAGGATTTCAAGGCCAAGAACGCCACACCGGAACGGCCGGGCGTTTCGGTGCAGTGGTTCAATACGCTGTATCAGGTACTTCTGGGCTTGCAGAAGGGGCCGCGATTCGGCTCATTCGTGGAGATTTACGGCGTGCCGGAAACCCGCGCCCTCATCTCCCAGGCGCTTGATGGCACCTTGCAGTAAGCCGGAAGCCCTGGCCTAAAAACCATATGAAGAAAAGCACGTTCCCGGCCGGCGCTTTGCCGGCCGGTTGCGTATGGCATCAGGCCGTCATGATATAATCGCGCAGTTCCGCATGCTGACGCTCCATCTCCTCCAGACGATACTTCACCACGTCACCGATGGAGATGATGCCCACGAGCCGCGTGCCGGAAACCACCGGCACATGACGGAAGCGCCCGCGCGTCATCCGCTCCATGATGGTGGTGATGTTTTCATCCGGGGTGCAGGTCACGACGGCATGGGTCATCACCGTATCCAGCTTTGCTTCCAGCGCTTTGGTTTCATGGCGTGAGAGCAGACGCACAATGTCGCGCTCGGAAATGATGCCCACCACGGCTTGCGCGTCATCCACAATGACAACGGCGCCAATACGGTTTTCCGTCAGGCAGGCGACAGCCTCCGCCACCGTGGCATCCGGCTTCATGGCGACGATATCGCTGCCCTTGTTCTTGAGAATGATGCTGACAGTCATAGGCCATGGCTCCCTTCTTCCGCCTTCCCGGTTGATCCGGTGTTATCCAGGCGGCCCGTTTCCGAAGTGAAATGATCCACACAAGCGGCCTCTCGCACAAGAGCGCAACTCGCACTTGCAGAAAGAAATCGAAACGAGAAAGAAAGTTCCCTCCCGGAACGGGAGGTGCCCAGCCCCTCAGCAGAGCGGACGCCTTACCCTGCCCGACCAGCGCGCACCGGATCAAACAGGTCAAACAACAGCAAGCCGGCCAGGAACCCGCCAATATGGGCTTGCCAGGCCACTTCGGCCCCTTCTGTCCCCGGCAGGGAAATACCTAGCCCCAGCAACAGGTTGAAGCCTACCCACAGGCCCACGAACACCAGCACGCGCCGGTCTCGCAGCCCCTCCCCCAAGGTATGGGCGGTATTCTGCTCGGATGGCGGGCCGGACCAGCGTGGTGAGAGCGCGCCCCCCGGAGCGAAAGCAAAGCGCACCGCAGCCGCCATGACACCTGAAATGGCGCCGGATGCCCCCACCAGCGGTACGCCGCCTTCCGGGTAGCTGAGATAATGCGCCCCCGCTCCGGCAACCGCAGTCACCGCGCAAAACAGGATGAAGCGTGTGGCACCAAACCGCCGGGCGACCGGAGTGCCGAAGGCCACGAACCACACCAGATTGAAGCCCAGATGCATCCAGCTGCCATGCAGCAGCGCATAAGTCACCGGCGTCCACAGGCGCGGACCCAGCCCGGTGGCCGCAAAAAACTCTGCTTCCGGCAGGCCATAGCGGCGCGGAATGAAGGCGAGCTGGAGCAACACCTCAAAATCCACCGCATCACTCAGCAGCAGAACCCGGATGGCATGGATAGCGACAAGCAGCCCGGACAGCGCAACCACACAGGTGGGCGCATTGAAAACGGGCTGGCGCGCAGGGGCGGGCCTGTAGGGCGGAAGCTGAGACACCCCCTGTCCATAAGAAGGCCGACGCATCCGGGCAAGGAAAAAAGGCAAGGCCATCGCCAGCGCGCCAGACCTGTCACCGCTATGCCCGCTTCCGGCCCAATATCTTAACGGATATTAAGGTTAACAAGAGGTTGACGAAGCAATTGCGGCCAATCTCGGGCATTATCATTTCATTAACCGAAGGTGCGGTGCCCATGACAAAGCGCTTCTTCCAGACCCTGACGATGATCCTGCTGCTTGCGACAGCCGGGCCGTTCGTCTCGTTCCCGTTCGGCATGGCCTCCCAGGCTGTGGCGCAGGAGTTGCGGTTTGCCAATCTCTCGGCCAGCTTTGCGCCGCGCCATCTGCCGGATAGCGGATACACATCCGCGCCGAAGGGCTTCGTGCGCTTCTGCGCCGGACACCCGGAAGATTGTCGTGCGCCGGAAAGAACCGTACGAGCCGTGCGTCTCGGCGCGCTTCAGCGCCAGCAGCTCAACCAGATCAACCTCCAGTACAATGCCGCTATCGCCCCCGTGACCGATATGGAACAGCATGGCCAGACGGAGCACTGGTCCTATGCGGAGACCGGACAGGGTGACTGTGAGGATTATGTACTGGAAAAGCGCCGCGCCCTCATCGAAATGGGCTGGCCGGCCTCGGTTCTGCTCATCACCGTGGTGCGCGACCATAATGGCGACGGCCATGCCGTGCTGACCGTGGTAACCGACAAGGGCGACCTGATCCTCGACAATCAGGAAAATGCCATTCTGCCCTGGAAGGAAACCGGCTACCGCTATGTGAAGCGTCAGTCTTATGAAAACCCGAATACATGGGTTTTTCTAGGTGAAACCATGGTGCCGACAGTGGTGGGCGGTCGTCGCTGAAGCTGACATGACGAGCCGGGGACTATCGGCGTCCGGGCGCAGGCCTGCGGACGCCGATAGATTTCAGCTGGGCAGCGCCTATTTGCGAGCCACCTTTTCATGACGCTGCCGGGCCAGCATGTTCAGCCCTTCAATGGCGGCGGAAAAGCCCATGGCAGCATAAACATAGCCCTTCGGCACATGGGCACCAAAACCATCCGCGATCAGCGTCATGCCAATCATGATGAGGAAGCCCAGCGCCAGCATCACTACGGTGGGGTTGGCCTCAATGAATTTGGCCAATGGGTCCGCCGCCAGCAACATGCAGGACACAGCCACGATAACCGCAATAATCATGATCGGAATATGCTCCGTCATGCCCACAGCGGTGATGATGCTGTCAATCGAGAAGACCAGATCCAGCAACAGGATCTGCACAATGGCAGCAGTGAAGCCGATGGAGACGGCAGCCGGCGCATCAAACAGATCATCATCGGGGTGCGGGTCCACATTGTGATGGATTTCCTTGGTGGCCTTCCACACCAGGAACAGACCGCCCGCGATGAGAATGAGATCGCGCCAGGAAAATCCATGGCCGAACAGCGTGAAGATCGGCGTCGTGAGCGTGACGATGATGGCCACCGTGCCCAGCAGGGCCAGACGCAGAATGAGGGCCAGGCTGATGCCGATGCGCCGCGCTTTCTGCCGATATTGCTGCGGCAGCTTGTTGGTGAGGATGGAGATGAAGATCAGATTGTCCACCCCCAGCACCACTTCCATGGCGATCAGGGTGACGAGAGCGACCCACGCGGCGGGGTCAACAGCAAGGTGCAGCAGATAATCCATTCCGGAAAACTTTCACTGACAAGGCAGGCCATGCACAGCCCCCCTGCGCCAACGGATGCTTGCAGCAGCCAAAACGCAACCGGGCTGGACATGCGGAACATCAGGGTGATGGAACGCAAAGACAGCCTCCGTGTGACAGGCCGGGCAGATCATCTGCCGCCGGCCGACACAGGAGCATGAGACACAACACAATGGAGCAAAGGGCGCGGGAGCAAGGGGCGCACGATACGAAAGCGCGATGCGGGCCGCGCCGCTCACTTTCCGCCAGAGGGCGGATCTGCCCCACCGGACTCCGCAGGGCCGGCGCGGGCAAGGGGCGCAAGCGACAGGAAAGACCACGACAGGAAAGACCACGACAGGAAAGGCCACGGCGTGCAGAACCGCAACATGCGCGACCGGGCGGAAGATACTTCTCCCCCCTGCACGAACATGTAGCGATAACAGACGGAAAAAACCGAACTCGCGCGCTGGCTCAAGCGCAAGACAGACATGACGGACCCGATCCCGGAAGCCCTCTCGTCCGCGCTGCCAGGCATATACCCAGACAGCAGCGAAACACGGGAGCTTGCTTGCAGATGATGCGATGATCCGACATCACGCGGGCCATGGCCGAGCCGGAAGGCGCTGCACCACGGTCCGCGCCAGAGGGGCCCGGATCGGTGCCCATAAGGTAAAGCAACTTCCGCGCAGACCAAGCCTCCCTGATCCGCGACAAATCGTCACGCCAACGCGTGTGAAATCATTTTCGAAAGCGTCACGCGTGGCGCGGCCAGACATCGCCGGAAGCATCCGCGCAGATGCACCAGAACCCATTGCCGGCAACGCAACATACCGGAATATCAGGATAAAGCGTCGATCAAAAAAGGAGGGAGGAGAGCGGGGGGCGATGCCCTCCTCCCTCGGCCCGGTCATTCCGCAGGTTGCGGACCACGGAATGACCGAACGGTTCGGTCGACGTTTTTTGACATAGCGCAAGGCATCGGATAGGGCAAGAGAGAACTAAACGGTTCGGTCACTTTGGTGCGCATTCCCCCATTCGGTGCGGCCTCCCGGCCACAGGCGTCCCGGTCCGGGGCAAAACAGGCCTGCTGGCGGCGCAAACACACACCGCCCAGCCGCACAAAGCCGTGTAGAGACCCGCCCAGATGCAGATCTGGCTTGAAGACGCTGGAACAGCAGGGAATATGGCAGAGAAAATGACACGCCATACTCGCCAGCCGCACCCCATATGCTCTTTGGCATTGGGAAATGAAGGAGGAGAGATGCCTTGAAAACACACATGCCCGGCTCACCCGCCTCCTCCGCGAACCTGCACACTCCAGGCGTTGAAGCCTGCGGCCCCCTTCAGGACCACAGCTCCGGGGCCGGGCAGGACCCGGAAAAGCGTCGTCGCATTCTGGCCGGTGCGCGCAGTGTGTTTCTGGAGCGCGGGTTTGATGCCGCCAGCATGGGCGATATCGCCCGTGTCGCCGGCGTCTCCAAGGGCACGCTCTATGTCTATTTCCGCGACAAGGAAGATCTCTTCGCATCCCTTGTCGCGGGGGATTGCACCGCCACCACCGCACGCCTGTTTGAACTGGACACCGAGGAGCCGGATGTCGAAAGGGTTCTGCACCGGCTCGGCATGTCTTTCGTCAGCGCCATGATCCGCGAAGACAATATCGCCATCCTGCGTATGGTGATTGCAGTTGGCAGCAAGTTCCCGGAAATCAGTCAGCGCTTCTTTGAAGCCGGCCCTTGTACCGGCAATCGCCGCCTTGCAACCTACCTTCGCGAAAAGGTAGACCTTGGCCTGTTGGAGATTGAGGATATCGAGCTGGCGACTGCGCAATTTTTTGCCCTCTGCAAGGGCAATATCACACTACCCATGCTTCTGGGCAGTGAACCTGCCCTGGGCCCGGTCGATATCAAGCGGGTTGTCGATGGGGCGGTGCGCTTGTTCATGAACACATATGCCGCCAGACGCTGAACTGCCCCCTCCATATGCGCGGCTGCGCCACCCAACCGATGAACCGGCCGGAAAGGCACCATGACCGTCACCATCTATGGCATCAAAGCCTGCGACACCATGAAGAAAGCCCGCACATGGCTGGACACGCACGGCGTCAGCTACAGCTTTCACGATTACAAGAAGGACGGCCTCTTGCGCCCGGTGCTGGAGGGGTGGGCGCAGCAACTGGGCTGGAGCGTGCTGCTGAACCGCGCCGGCACCACATTTCGCAAGCTGCCCGAAGCCGACAAGAGCGAGCTGGACGCAGACAAGGCGATTGCGCTGATGCTGGAACACACATCCCTCATCAAACGCCCGGTTCTGGATCTGAACGGCCAGCTTCTGGTGGGCTTCAAGCCCGAAGCCTATGAGGCTGCATTCGCCACACCACGAGCCTGATGAACCGCTCTGCGCAAAGGACATTTGTGCATTGCGACGCGTGCCTGTATCCATTCGCCAGTCTGGAGCGCATCCAGTCTGGCCGCACGTGGCGCAAGCGCACACAAACGGCCCGCATCATACCGGGCAAGCCGGGCGCAAGCCCTCTAATGTGACTGAGGATTGATGGGCCGTCTCGATCGCTACATCTTCTCCACTGCGGCCATAGCCTTTCTTGGCGTGGTGGTGGTGCTTGCCGGCATGATCTGGTCTACCCAGGCGCTGCGCCAGCTCGATCTGGTAACCAGCCAGGGGCAGACGATTCTTGCCTTCGTGGCCATTACCGGGCTCACCATGCCCACTCTGGTGCAGGTCATCTCGCCGGCGGCGCTGTTCATCGCCACAGCCTATACGTTGCTGAAGCTGAATGGCGACAGTGAGATCGTGGTGATGGCCTCAGCCGGCATGAGCCCGTGGCGGGTGATCCGGCCGCTGATTCTTCTGGCTGTTCTGGTCTCCGTCTTCTGCGGAGCTCTGGCGATTGAGGTGGTGCCCAATTCACTGCGCATGTTCCGTGAGCAGGTGACGCGGGTGCGGGCGGATGTGGTGTCTTTTGTGGCCCAGCCCGGCCGGTTCATCCAGCTCTCCGAAGGGCTCGTGTTTCATGTGCGTGAACGCGATTCCAATGGCGTGATGAGCGGCATTCTCATCAATGACGGGCGCGATGACAGCGCCATCACCACCTATATCGCCGACCGCGGCCATATTGTGGACAGCAAGGCCGGCACATTTCTGGTGCTGGAAGATGGCTCCATTCACCGCCGGGGCGCGAAGGACAATGGCACCTCCGTGGTGGAATTCCGCCGTTATGCCTTTGATCTGTCCAGCCTCACCCCTGAAAGCCAGGGCGAGCTGCACCTGCCGGCGGAGCGCTCCTTTGTCTATGTGCTGAACCCGCCTGATGATGATTTCTTCAAGCTGGTTCAACCCGGCCGGTTCCGGGAGGAATTGCACAAGCGCCTTTCGGCCGGGCTTTATCCCCTGGCCTTCTTCGCCATTGCCGCAGCGGCACTGGCCCGCCCCCGCACCACCCGGCAGAGCCGCGGCTTCGCCCTCATGGCCATCATCCCCGCCATGGGCATCCTCCAGATCGGCAATTTTGCCCTGATCGGCCAGTTGCGCACGCAGGACATCGCCGCGCCTCTCATCTACGCCCTGCCCGTCATCACCATTCTCCTGTGCGCCATGGTGCTACAGGGCTGGTTGCGCCCGCGCGCACCGGCATGGATGATGCGCACCGCCGAAGCGCTGCGCCAGCGCTTTACCCGTCCTTCCGCACAGCGCCCGTCATGAGCGCGCGCGAACAGCAGTTGAGCTCATGATCGGACGAATCCTCGGCTTCTATTTCGCGCGGCGCTTCACCTGGGCGGTAGCGCTGATTTTCTTCTCCTGCGTCAGCCTCATCATGCTGGTGGATTTTCTGGAGATGGCGCGCCGCACGGCCGACCGCGAGAATGTGACCACGACCATGCTGGCTCTGGTCACCATTTATCGCACACCGGCCTTTACCGAGCAGCTCCTCCCCTTCGCAGTGCTGTTTGGGGCCATGGCCACCTTTGTGATGCTGTCCCGCAATCTGGAACTGGTGGTGGCGCGGGCCGTGGGCCTGTCCGTCTGGCAGTTCATTGCGCCGGCCATCATCGTGGCGTTCCTCATCGGCGTGTTCGCCACCACGGTGTTCAATCCCCTCTCGGCGGACTTCAAGGAACGCGCGAATCAGCTTGAGAGCGAGATTTTCGGCACATCCGGCTCTTTCCTGTCGGATGCGCGAAATGAGTTCTGGATTCGCCAGCAGAGCATTGACGGGCAAGCCATCATCCAGGCCACCGCATCCCAGGATGATGGACGCCAACTTTCCAATGTTGTGGTTTACGAATTCGACCAGAAGGATCGGCTGACGGCGCGGATCGACGCCAAAAGCGCCCGCCTTCTCGATGGCGTCTGGGAACTCACAGATGCCCGTGTTCTGGCTCCCGGCCAGGATCTGCAACGCTTTGAGACCTTCCTCATCACCACCAATCTCGACCCGGAGCGTATACAGGAATCGCTGATGGCGCCCGAAACTGTACCCTTCTGGCAACTGCCCGCAGCTATCCACAGCGCGGAACAGACCGGTTTCGGTGCAGAACGCTACAGGTTGCAGCTGCAAAGCCTTCTGGCGCGCCCCTTTCTGCTGGTTGCCATGGTGTTGATCGCAGCTGTGGTCGGGCTGCGTGTTTTCCGCTTCGGTGGGGTGGGACAAACGATTCTCGGTGGCGTGCTGGCGGGCTTTCTGCTTTATGTTGGCACGAAGCTCGCTGAAGACCTTGGCGAAGCGGGCATTGTTCATCCTGTTGCGGCGGCGTGGTTTCCCGCCACCGTTGGGATTATCGTGGGGGTTCTAGTTCTGTTGCACCGGGAGGACGGATGACGGCCATGCCGCGCCCCATCGCAGGGACAGAAACACAAACTCGCAGCTGCAAGGCTGACGGGAAGGGCATTGCTATGTCGTCTTCCATCGTGGCTGAAAAAGCCAGGCATCCATCCCGGCGCCTGCGCCTGTTGCTGACGACAGCAGCCACTGTTTCCACGCTCCTGCTGGCACAGACAGCCCTGACCGCGCCTGCGCTGGCCCAAAGCGGCATGGCCGCGAACGGCCTCAGCAGCCGCCAGGTTGACCCCAATGCGCGCATGCTCGTGCGGGCCGACCAGCTGGAATATGATTCCAAGCGCGAGACCGTCTCTGCCGTCGGCAATGTCGAAATTTATTATGACGGCGCAACGCTTCAGGCCAATCGCGTGGAGTTGGAGCGCTCCACCAACCGCGTGCGCGCCATCGGCAATGTGCACCTGAAGGACCGTGACGGGAAGGTTGTCACCTCTGAAAATCTGGACCTGACGCAGGATTTCCGCGAAGGCTTCATTGATTCCCTGCGCCTCGACACGCCGGACAACACCCATTTCGCCGCTGCCCGCGCCGACCGCACGGAAGGCAATGTCACCATCTTCCAGAATGGTGTCTACACGGCCTGCGAACCCTGTAAGGAAAACCCGGAAAAGCCCCCGCTCTGGCAAATCAAGGCAAAGCGGATCATCCACGATCAAGAAGAGCGGATGATCTATTACGAGAACGCCAAGCTGGAGTTCTTCGGGCTGCCGATTGCCTATCTCCCGTTCATGTCCACGCCAGACCCGACGGTGAAGCGCAAGACCGGCTTCCTGTTCCCGCAATTCTTCGGCTCCAGCCAGATCGGCTATGGCGCAGGTATTCCCTTCTTCTGGAATATTGCCCCTGATCGCGACATCACGCTGACCCCGTCCTATATCTCGAAGCAGGGCTTCCTGATGCAGGGCGAGTGGCGGCAGCGGCTGATCAATGGCAGCTACTCCATCCGGGCCTCTGGCATCATCCAGCAGGACAAGGATCAGTTCCTTTCCGGCGGTGTGACCCCGCTGCCGGGCTATCGCGACCAGCGCGGCGCGATCGAGACCTCCGGCTCCTTCATGCTGAATCCGTTCTGGAATTTCGGCTGGGACGCCACGCTGGTCTCGGATCGCACCTATCTGCGCGATTACAGCCTTGCGCCGACGGGTGATTTGACCCGCACTTCCACCATTTATCTGACAGGCCAGCGCGACCAGTCCTATTTCGATCTGCGCGGCCTGTACTTCCTCGGCATGACGGTGACCGACAATGAAAAGCTTCTGCCTTTCGTCGGCACGCTGAATTATGATCGGGATTTCAGCAATTCATTGTGGGGTGGGCTCACCAACCTCAATGTGAATGTCACCTCGCTGACGCGGGACAAGGCCAATTTCGTCGGCATGTGGGAGAAGGACGCCTATAAAGGTGCCACGGGCATTCCCACCGGCACCTGTATGCTGACGAACCCGAATCCCGAAGAATGTCTGCTGCGCGGCATTCCGGGGGATTACACCCGCGCCTCTGCTGAACTGGCGTGGAAGAAGACGGTTACAGATGACGCCGGCCAGATGTGGACCCCGTTCGTTTCGGCGCGGGTCGATGTGGCTGCGATGAATGTCGAATCCCTGCCCTACAGCTATCAGTATGGCCCGACCTTCAATGGCCAGAACCCGATGCAGTCCGGCAGCGACAGCCTCGTCCGCGCCATGCCGGTGGTGGGTCTGGATTATCAGTACCCCTTCATCTCGGTGGAGGAATGGGGCGTGCAGACCCTCATTCCGCGCGCCCAGATGGTCGTCCGCCCCGACGAGACCGATATTGGCCGCTTCCCGAACGAGGATGCCCAGAGTCTGGTGTTTGACGACACCAACCTGTTCGAAGTGAACAAATATTCGGGCTATGACCGCGTCGAGGGTGGCGGACGCCTCAATCTTGGCCTCACCTATAATGCCGCGCTCAACAATGGCGGCAAGGTCAGTGCGCTGGTGGGCCAGTCCTACCATCTGTTTGGCAAGAATTCCTTCGCCAATGGCGACATGGCCAATACCGGCCTTGAGTCCGGCCTGGAAACGGACGCCTCCGATTATGTGGCGCGCGTGGCCTTTTCCCCCACGCGGGATCTGGACCTTGTGACCCGCTTCCGCTTCGACAATGAAAATTTCGAGCTGCGGCGTTTCGAGCTTCAAGGTCGCGCCAAGGTTGATCGGCTGAATCTGACGGCCACCTATGGCCGCTATGATGCCCAGCCCCTGCTCGGCTATTTTGATCGCCGCGAAGGTGTCTACACAACAGCCACTTACAAGCTGACAGACACATGGTCCCTGCGCGGTGCGCTGCGCTACAATCTGGTGGAATCCGGCGTGGATTACTCGCTGATTGGGCTGCGTTACCTGGATGACTGCTTCACTCTGGGCCTCAACTTCGTGTCCGACTATTCTCTGGATGGCCCGGATGGGAAGCGCGTGGACAAGGTGATGGTCACCATCGGCCTGCGCACGCTGGGTGAAGGTGGCTTCTCCACTTCCGTAGGCGGCAGCGACTGAGCCTTCTGCGAAATATCTGGCGATGCATGCGCAAGGGGTGGAACCACGGTTTCGCCCCTTGTACATTCAGGGGTGTGAATAAGCAGGATAATGGGTGCAACGCGCCGGTTTCCGCCAACCATAAGAACCGCACCGCGCAAACAGGCTGAAAGCCGCGCACTATGGCGGCAGACTTGCGCGCAGACCTGCGCCAAGCCTTACAATGCTCAATGTGGGTCACCACATCCATCAAAAGTCCGAAGGCCCCATGCCCGGCCCCACAAAGGCCACGCATGGGAGAAGCCGCGTGCATGTACGCTGCGCAATATGGGTGCGGCCTGAATATCGGCACATGCTGCGTGCGCCTTGTTACACTTCTCGTCTTGTCTGAATCCGTTCACCCTGCTGCACTCAGATCATGCGCTTCACACCTGACTTTCTTGATGAGATCCGCGCCCGGCTTCCCGTTTCGGAAGTGGTGGGCCGTCGGGTCAAGCTGCGCAAGCAGGGACGCGAATTTGCCGGGCTTTCCCCCTTCAATGCGGAGAAGACCCCATCCTTCTTCGTCAATGACCAGAAGGGCTTTTACCACTGCTTCTCCTCTGGAAAGCATGGCGATATCATTGATTTCCTGATGGAAACAGAGGGCTTGCCCTTTGGCGAGGCTGTCGAGCGTCTGGCCTCCATGGCGGGCCTGCCTCTGCCGGAAACCACCCCGGAAGCCACTGCACGAGAGCAACGCCGTCACACTCTTCATGAGGTGATGGCGCTGGCCACCCGTCATTTTGAAGAAACGCTCCAGTCCCGCATGGGCGCAAAGGCCCGAGGCTATTTGCAGGATAGAGGACTGGGCCCGGCCACGCAGCAGCGCTTTCGCATGGGATATGCCGCCGGCGAACGCTTCCACCTCAAGGAGACGCTGGGCAAGGCCGGCATATCAGTCGGCGATATGGTGGATTGCGGCCTGCTGATCGCCGGCGACGATATCCCCGTACCCTATGACCGTTTCCGCGACCGGGTGATGTTTCCCATCACCGATATGCGCGGGCGGGTGGTGGCCTTTGGCGGCCGGGCGCTGGAAAAGGATGTTCCGGCCAAATATCTGAATTCGCCGGAAACCCCGCTCTTTCACAAGGGCTCTCTGCTCTATAATGGCTTTTCCGCGCGCACCGCAGCCCGCAATGGGGCGCGTGTGGTGGTGGTGGAAGGCTATGTTGATGTCATAGCCATGGTGGAAGCCGGCTTTGAAGCCGCCGTCGCACCACTGGGCACGGCCCTGACAGAAGAGCAGCTGCAACTGCTCTGGCGTATGAGCGATGAGCCCCTGCTGCTGTTTGACGGCGACAAGGCCGGGCGACGGGCCGCGCACCGGGCCATGGATATCGCCCTGCCTCACCTGAAGGCCGGCCGCAGCCTCGCCTTCGCCACCCTGCCGGAAGGGCAGGACCCTGATGACCTGATCCGCCGGACCGGACGCTCAGGCATGGAAGAGGTGCTGGCGCAAGCCCGCCCGCTCGCCAGCGAATTGTGGCTGCGCGAGAGCGAGAATGCCCAGCTCGATACGCCCGAACGCCGGGCCGCGCTGGAAACTCGCATCCATGAGTTGTCCGCCACGATTGCCGATGAAACCGTCCGCAAGCATTATCGACAGGATCTGATGAACCGGATGCGCGCCCTGCTGATGCCCGGCAGTGCGCGCGAGGGCGGGCGCGGCAGTTGGCAGGGATCGGGCTGGCAAGGTGGTGGACGGCAGGGTAGCGGCTGGCAAGGCGGCGGCAATCGCCGTCAGGGTGCAGGGCGCAAGGGACAGGCCGGCAGGCAGGATGGAGCCGGCCCGCATGTGCCACGCGGTGGCGAGATCGGCCAGAGCGCCCTGGTGCGCGGGCCAGTGGCCAGCCTGCCCCGCAATGAAGCCCTGCTTTTGCTCTGCCTCATGAACCACCCCTTCCTTCTGGAAGAGCAGAGCGAGGAAATCGCCGCCCTGCCCTTCGCCAATCCAGAGGCTGAACGTCTGCGCAATGCTCTGCTGGCCGCCTCCATGGAAGAGGGCGAATCAGGAACATCGACACAGATGGCCGGAGAAAGCGATTTCCCCCCCTTCTGGCGTGCGGAACCGGAGCTGGATGCGCTCGCAAAACGGGTTGAAGCGCTGGCAAACCGCCGGATGGACTGGCCAGCCTATCCCGATGCCTCAAAAGAAGATGCTCTCATATGGTGGAACCAGCGCCTGGCCTTGCATCACAAGGCTCACGCGCTATCTAGAGAATTGAAGGAAGCAGAACGCAGCCTGGGCGAAGATCCGAGCGAGGCGAATTTTGCCTGGTTGTGTGATGTGCAGCAGCGTCTTTCCACGCTGGAGGGAACAGAAGCCCTGATAGAGGGGTTTGGTGTTTCATCCGGGCGGGGGGTGGCGCGTTCCATATGAGCCCTGCACAGGTGGCGGGGCGCCGGATGACAAACAGGGCGGAAGCTGTGCAACCTCAAATGTTGAGGTATTTCTTCCGCAAGTGCAGCAGTTTGCCACGCCTGTTCAGGCCGGCTTAACTGATTTGGCGTTTAAGGGGCAGAAGAAGCCAGTGCCCCGGCCAACAGGATGGGGCGATGGCGGTTTGATACCGCATCGCCATTTCGTCGCTGAAGGCGACGAGTTCAGCAGGAGAAGTCCATGGCGAAACAATCTGCCGAGACGACCGAGGCTCCGGAGAAGGAGAATGACGGCCCCGACGGCCCGTTGCTCGACCTCTCGGTTGCGGCCGTCCGGAAGATGATCAACACCGCCAAGCGCCGTGGCTACGTGACCCATGAGCAACTCAATGCGGTGATGCCCTCGGATGTGACCTCATCCGAGCAGATTGAAGATATTCTCGCCCTGCTGAATGACATGGGTATCAATGTCATCGAAGGTGAAGAGAACGACGACAATCACGAGGAATCCGAAAGCGAAGAGCAGGAGGAATCCGAGGGCGGCGAAGTCGCCCCCACCTCGTCCCGTGCTGTCGCCAAGAGCGAGACCAAATCCGAGCCATCCGAGCGCACGGATGACCCGGTGCGCATGTATCTGCGCGAGATGGGCTCTGTGGAGCTCCTCTCCCGCGAGGGCGAAATCGCCATCGCCAAGCGCATTGAGGCCGGTCGCGAAGCCATGATCGCCGGCTTGTGCGAAAGCCCGCTGACCTTCCAGGCCATCATCATCTGGCGTGATGAGCTGACGGAAGGGCGCGTGCTGCTGCGCGACATTATCGACCTTGAGGCCACCTATGCCGGCCCCGAGGCCAAGGCCCCGACCAATCCCGACAATGCCCAGTCCTCGGAAGAGGGCGAGGATGGGGAGATGGGCGATAATGACAACGCTGATAATGACGACGACGATATGGAAAATTCCATGTCGCTGGCGGCCATGGAAGCCGAGATCAAGCCGAAGGTTCTGGAAACCTTCGACAATATCGCCTCCTCCTATACCAAGCTGCGCCGTCTTCAGGATCAGAATGTCGAATCCAAGCTGAAGAACGAGACGCTCTCCCCCGCGCAGGAGCGCAAGGCCAAGAAGCTCAAGGAAGAGCTGGTGGCCGACATGAAGAGCCTCTCGCTCAATCAGGCCCGTATCGACGCGCTGGTTGACCATCTCTACGGCATCAACAAGCGCCTTGTCTCCATGGAAGGCCGCCTGCTGCGTCTGGGCGAAAGCTATGGCGTGAAGCGCGACGACTTCCTGAAGAACTATCTGGGTTCGGAGCTCGACCCCAAATGGGTGCTGCGCATCTCCAAGCTCGGCACCAGGGGCTGGAAGAATTTCGTCGCCCACGAGAAAGACGCGATCAAGAGCCTGCGCGGGGATATCCATACGCTGGCCACCGAGACGGGGCTCGAAATCGCCGAGTTCCGCAAGATCGTGCAGATGGTGCAGAAGGGCGAAAAGGAAGCCCGGCAGGCGAAGAAGGAAATGGTGGAGGCCAATCTGCGCCTCGTCATCTCCATCGCCAAGAAATACACCAATCGCGGCCTGCAATTCCTGGATCTCATCCAGGAAGGCAATATCGGCCTGATGAAGGCGGTCGACAAGTTCGAGTATCGCCGCGGCTACAAGTTCTCGACCTACGCCACATGGTGGATCAGGCAGGCCATCACCCGCTCCATCGCGGATCAGGCCCGCACGATCCGTATTCCGGTGCATATGATCGAAACGATCAACAAGATCGTGCGCACCTCGCGCCAGATGCTGCACGAGATCGGCCGCGAGCCGACCCCGGAGGAGCTGGCCGAAAAGCTCAGCATGCCGCTGGAAAAGGTGCGCAAGGTGCTGAAGATCGCCAAGGAGCCGATCTCCCTCGAAACGCCGATCGGCGACGAGGAGGATTCCCATCTCGGCGATTTCATCGAGGACAAGAATGCGGTGCTGCCCATCGACGCCGCCATTCAGTCCAATCTGCGCGAAACCACGACCCGTGTGCTCGCCTCCCTCACCCCGCGTGAAGAACGTGTGCTGCGCATGCGCTTCGGTATTGGCATGAATACCGACCACACGCTGGAGGAAGTGGGCCAGCAATTCTCGGTGACGCGTGAGCGTATCCGCCAGATTGAAGCCAAGGCCCTGCGCAAGCTGAAGCACCCTTCCCGCTCGCGCAAGCTGCGGTCGTTTCTGGACAACTGATCCGGCCCCATGGCCCGAAGGAAAGGCGGCAGCAATGCCGCCTTTTTCATATCCAGTTCAAAAGGTGAGCGGGCGCCCCCCGTCGAAGCGGCAGAACGGGCCCGTATTTGCCGCTGGAATACGCAGCCTGCCTGAATTCAAGCCACCACCTCCAAAAGCTTGCCCCTCGCGATTGCGCCGGCTTTGCGTTATTGCTGGGAGCTCATCTTTCACAACGGCGGAACTGTCCCGATATGCCCGTTGTCCGCAAGCGCAAGCCAAACCGCACTATCACCGAGCCCTTTCTCGGCCAGCAGCTCAAAACCGAGATGCACGAGATCGCCAAAGCACACCAGGGCAATGGGCTGGAATTGCGCAACGCCATTGTTGGCCTGCTGAAGGAAGCCATGCAGCAGGCCCGCACCGAGGCCGAGCGCCTGCTGTTTGAAGATGGCTGCGGGCGGTGCTGCTCCATGCGCCTGTCGGCTTTTCAGGACGCCATGATTGCCGGCCTGTTCGAGATCGCGACCACCTATCTCTATCCGGCGGACAACCCCTCCCGCTCGGAGCGCATGGCCATTGCGGCCGTGGGCGGCTATGGCCGCGGCATGATGGCGCCGGGATCTGATACGGATATTCTCTTCCTGCTGCCCTACAAGCAGACGGCATGGGGTGAGAGCGTTACCGAAGCCATTCTCTACATGCTGTGGGATCTGGGCCTGAAGGTGGGCCACGCCACCCGTTCGGTAGATGAATGCCTGCGGCAGGCCCGCGCCGATTTCACCATCCGCACCTCCATTCTCGAGGCACGCTATCTGGTGGGCGACAAGGCGCTGTTCGCGGATCTGGAAGAGCGTTTCGCCAGAGAGGTGGTGCAGGGCACAGCGGCCGAGTTCGTCGCGGCCAAGATGGCGGAGCGGGAAGAGCGGCTGCGCCGTTCGGGCCAGTCCCGCTATCTGGTGGAGCCCAATGTGAAGGATGGCAAGGGCGGCCTGCGCGATCTGCACACGCTGTTCTGGATCGCCAAATATGTCTATCAGGTGCGCACCACCAACCAGCTTGTCGCGAAGGATGTATTCACGCGGGAAGAGGCGCGCCTGTTCACCCGTTGCGAGAATTTCCTGTGGTCGGTGCGCTGCCATCTGCACTTTCTCACCGGGCGTGAGGAAGACCGGCTCTCCTTCGATCTTCAGCGCGAAATGGCCCGGCGGCTGGGCTATACGGAGCATCCCGGCCAGAAGGATGTGGAGCGCTTCATGAAGCACTATTTCCTCGTGGCGAAGGATGTGGGGGATCTGACCGCCCTGCTCTCCGCCGCGCTGGAAGCCCGGCAGGACAAGCAGGTGCCCGGCCTGCGCGGGCTGGTGGAGCGGCTGCGCCCCGGCTCCCGCCGCACCGTGCTGAAGAGCAACCCGGATTTCGTGCTGGATCACAACCGGCTGAATGTGGCCGACCCGGAGGTGTTCAACCGCGACCCGGTGAACCTTCTGCGTCTGTTCCACATTGCCGATGCGCGCAATCTGGCCCTGCACCCCGATGCCATGCGACTGGCCACGCGCTCGCTCTCGCTCATCAATGGCGCATTGCGCGAGAACCCCGAAGCCAACCGGCTGTTTCTGGAAATTCTTGCCTCAAGGAATGACCCGGAAACCGTGCTGCGCCGCATGAACGAGGCCGGGGTGCTGGGGCGCTTCGTGCGCGAGTTCGGCAAGATTGTCGCCATGATGCAGTTCAACATGTACCACCATTATACGGTGGATGAGCATCTGCTGCGCTGCATCGGCATTCTGGCGGAGATCGAGCGGGGCGACAATCCGGAAAACGGCCTCGCCAACGAGCTGATGCCCACGGTGAAAAACCGCACCCTGCTCTATGTGGCCATGCTGCTGCATGATATCGCCAAGGGCCGGCCGGAAGATCACTCCACCGCCGGCGCGCGCATCGCCAAACGTCTGTGCCCGCGTCTTGGCCTCAGCGCCTCGGAAACAGAAACCGTTGCCTGGCTGGTGCAGGAACATCTGGTGATGTCCACCATCGCCCAGTCGCGCGACCTGTCAGACCGCAAGACCATCGAGAAATTTGCTTCCGTCGTGCAATCTCTGGAACGGCTGAAACTGCTCACCATCCTCACCACGGCGGATATCCGCGCGGTAGGGCCCGGCACCTGGAATGGCTGGAAATCCGAGCTGCTGCGCACCCTCTATTATGAGACTGAGCCGGTTCTCACTGGCGGTTTCTCGGAGGTGGACCGGGCGCGGCGCGTGGCCGCGGCGCAGGGGCAGTTCCTCCACGCCATGTCTGCGGAATGGCCGGAGAAGAAAGTGGATGCCTATATCAAGCACCACTACCCGGCCTATTGGCTGCGCACGGATCTGGACACCCAGATGCGCCATGCCCGCTTCATCGACGCCGCAGAAGGTGCCGGCAAGACGATCGCCTCCAAGGCCCGGCTGGAGCCGGAACGCGGCGTCACCACGCTCACCGTTCTGGCGCCTGACCATCCCAAACTGCTCTCAATGATCGCCGGGGCCTGCGCTACCGCCGGCGTGAATATTGTGGATGCACAGATCTCCACCACCACCAGCGGCCTTGCGCTGGATGTGATCGCCATTCGCCGCGCCTTCGAACAGGATGAAGATGAGGAGCGCCGCGCCAGAAAGGTCTGTGAAACGGTGGAGCAGGCTCTGGCCGGGGCGATCCGCCTGCCGGAGATGATGGCCAGAAAGCTGCCCAAGGGCCGGCGCACCTTCTCGGTGGAACCAGAGGTTTCAGTCAATAATGCCTGGTCCAACCGCCATACCGTGGTGGAAGTGACAGGGCTGGACAGACCCGGCCTGCTGTTCCAGCTCACCAACTGCATTTCCCGGCTCAATCTCAACATCGCCTCGGCCCATGTGGCGACCTTCGGCGAGCGGGCGGTGGACGTGTTCTATGTCACCGATCTGACTGGCGCGAAAGTCACGGCGGCCGCCCGCCAATCCGCCATTCGCCGGGCGCTGGTCAGCGTGTTTGAACGGCCGGATGATGAGGACGCCACCCCTCGCCGGGTGGCTGGCCGGCGTTAGAGCCGCAGACAGGCGCGGGGCGCCCCGCGCCTGTTCCCATCCCCGCTCCAGCTCCCGGAAAAGGCCATGGTCGCGGCATTCCGGCCACATGCAGGCCTTTTCAGCCTCTCACAAGGCGGGAGGGATTTTATATGGCTGTGCATATTGCCAGCTTGGTATAAGTTCAAACGGCTTCCCGGTGTTGTGTATGGGGAAGCAGGTTCGAACCTGTCGCGGCATACGGACGGCAAATCGCACCCTGAGAAGGTGCCGTGCATTTTTGCCTTGCCCCCCGGCCGCAACGGTGCGACCACTCCGCCAGCCTGAAGCGCCATGCGCGGCGGGAAGAACATGCAGCAAGGCCCCGCCCTGCCATTCTTTCCCGGCCCCTGCGCGGAAATGTGCGCCACAAGGCCTGCATGACGCACACCGGATGCTTTTCCGGCCTCTGCGCCCTCTTTCATCTGGCCGCCCCGCGCGGCGGCACGAAGACCGAACATGACCCTGGACCCGAGCCTTCTTGATCTTTCAGACGACCCAGCCTCCATCCGGGTGGTGGTGGCCATGTCTGGCGGGGTGGACTCATCCGTGGTGGCCGGCCTTCTCGCACAGGCCGGTTATGATGTGGTGGGCGTGACCCTCCAGCTTTATGACCATGGCGAAATGGCCCATCGCAAGGGCGCCTGTTGCGCCGGGCAGGATATTTACGATGCTTCGGAAGTAGCCCGCACACTGGGCATTCCCCACTATGTGCTGGATTATGAAAGCCGCTTCCGCGAAGAGGTGATTGATCGTTTCGCGGATAGCTACGCCTCCGGCATCACCCCCATTCCCTGTGTGGACTGCAATCGCACGGTAAAATTCCGCGATCTTCTGGCCACCGCCGAGGATCTGGGCGCGCAGGTGCTGGCCACTGGCCATTATGTCTCCACCCGCGCCCTGCCGGACGGACGCCGCGCCCTGTATCGCGGGGCCGACGACAACCGCGACCAGAGCTATTTCCTCTATGCCACCACCCCGGCCCAGCTTGCAAAGCTGCGCTTCCCGCTGGGCGGCATGAGCAAGGATGAGGTCCGCGCCCTCGCCCTTTCCATGGGGCTTGAGGTGGCCGACAAGCCCGACAGTCAGGATATCTGCTTCGTGCCAGGCGGCAATTATGCCGAGGTGGTGGAGCGCCTGCGCCCTGAAGCGGCGGAGGCTGGCGATATCGTGCATCTGGACGGGCGTGTACTGGGCCGCCATCGCGGTGTGCTGCATTACACCATCGGCCAACGCAAGGGACTGGGCATCTCCACGCCCGAGCCGCTCTATGTAGTGGGTATTGATGCCGCCCGTCGTGAGGTGCGTGTAGGCCCGCGTGAGGCGCTGGCCGTGCGCACCATCCACATTCAGGATGTGAACTGGCTGGGTGATCTGCCCTTTGAAACCGCCTGCGCTGAAGGGGCGAAGGTTCATGTCAAGGTACGCTCCACCCGCCCGCCCATTCCGGGCCGGCTGGGCATGGGCGCAGATGGTGAGCCCCGCGTGTTTCTTTCCGGTGGCGAGGAAGGCGTGGCGCCGGGTCAGGCCTGCGTTTTCTATGATGCGCCAGGCTCTGGCGCGCGCCTGCTGGGTGGCGGCACCATTCTGAAAGCCGAGCGCCCTGCGCCGGCCTCTGCTGAAACATTATCAACCGAACTGGCATAGACAATGGCCGAACCGGCAAGCACGGCCGGGCCCGCTGGCAACGCGCCGCACGGGCAAATGCGGGACAGGGCGGAGAGAGGTGAAGATGGCTGTACATTACGATCTTGAAGGCCAGAAAAAGGCCTATGCCAAATGGGCGCCCATCTATGACAAGGTCTATGTGAAGCTTCTCGCCGATGCGCAGCGCAAGGCGGCCACCACCGCCGCCCGCTGTGGCTCCAACATTCTGGAAGTGGGCGTGGGCACTGGGCTGGTGCTGCCCTATTATCCGTCGCACTGCCATGTCACCGGTATCGACCTTTCGGCCCAGATGCTGCGCAAGGCTGTCGAAAAGAAGGTGCAGCGCTCGCTTGGCCAGGTGGGACTTCTGGCCGCCATGGATGCCTGCAATCTGGGCTTTGCCGACAACAGCTTCGATGCCATCACCGTGCCCTTCGTCATCACCCTCGTGCCTGATCCTGAAGGCGCGCTGGATGAAATGCACCGCGTGCTCAAGCCCGGCGGCGAAATCATCGTGGCCTCAAAGCTCGGCGCAGATGAAGGCCCCGTCATGCATATTGAGCAGGCGCTGGCCCCACTGGTGAAAAAAGTGGGCTGGTCCATCGCCTTCAAGGCCAGCCGGCTGCGCAACTGGGCGGCCCGCTACCCGGATATGGAAGTTGTTGATATTTCACCTGTCTTCCCCGTCGGCTTCTTCAAGCTGGTGCGGATGCGTAAAAAGGTGCTGTGAACAGCGCACGCTTTTTGCCGTCTCTTTCTTGACAGATACGGACGGGCGTTCGTATATGCCGGTCTCTGCTGGTGCGGTGCTTCGCACCAGCCCGGTCGTGGCAGCGTAGCTCAGTTGGTGAGAGCGCCGGATTCATAACCCGGAGGTCGGCGGTTCAAGTCCGCCCGCTGCTACCACTTCTTCCCATTCGTCACCTGTGGTCTTTATCGCGGGAAGAGCCCTTCCGAAGCTTCTCCTTCCTTGGTGCGCAGATCTGCCCGATGGCGGCCCAGCCTGCTGATATGCGCCAGCCTCACCCGAGAAGACATGCAGATCCGCCCCGCCAGCCCCGAAGATGCCGACGCCATCTGGTCCATCATCGGCCCAGTTATCCGTGCGGGTGAAACATACGCCCTTCCCCGCGACATGAGCCGCGCAGAAGCCCTCGCCTACTGGATGGGCGCGGACAAGGAAGTCTTCGTGACGAAAGAGGAAGGCGCAGCGGCAGAGGTTCTCGGCACCTATTACATGCGCCCCAACCAGCCCCTTCACAGTGGCGGCGAGCATGTGTGCAATTGCGGCTTCATGGCCAGCGCACAAGCCGGCGGCCGGGGATTGGGGCGAGCCATGTGCGCCCATGCGCTCGCGCATGCTCGCACACGCGGCTACAGGGCCATGCAGTTCAATTTCGTGGTCAGCACCAATCTGCACGCCATCCGGCTGTGGGAGGCGCACGGCTTTGAAACGGTGGGCCGCCTACCGCGCGCCTTCATGCATCCACACAAGGGTTATGTAGATGCCCTCGTCATGTATCAGGAACTGTGAGCCGACACGGCTTCAGCCCTGTTCGCGGCCAGCGCGAATCCATTCGATGATGCCAGAGAAATCCTTGCCCTCATGGCCTTCCTCGGCAAAACGGGTGTAGAGCGCGGTCGCCGCCTCACCCAGCGCAGTGGATGCGCCAGCCCCCTGCGCCGCCGCCTGCGAAAGCCGCAGATCCTTCAGCATCAGCGCGGCGGCGAAGCCCGGCACATAGCCACGATTGGCCGGGCTGGCCGGCACCGGCCCTGGCACCGGGCAATAGGAGGTGAGCGACCAGCACTGGCCCGATGAGGTTGAGGCCACATCAAACAGGGCCTCATGCGAGAGGCCCAGCTTCTCGCCCAACACGAAGGCCTCGCTGACCGCAATCATCGAAATGCCGAGGATCATGTTATTGCAGATCTTCGCGGCCTGCCCGGCGCCATCGCCCCCGCAATGCACCACCTTGCCGCCCATCACATCCAGCACCGCATGGGCGGCAGCGAAGGTCGCGTCCGCACCACCCACCATGAAGGTGAGCGAACCGGCCTCCGCCCCGCCGACACCGCCCGAAACCGGCGCATCCAGGCTGGCATGTCCGGCCTTCTGCGCCGCCTCGTGAAAGGCGCGGGACGAAGCGACATCAATGGTGGAGCAATCAATGAAGAGCGTGCCCGTGCCCGCCTGCGCGAACAAGCCACCCTCCCCCGTCAGCGCGCCCAGCACATGTTTGCCGGAAGGCAGCATGGTAATCACCATCTGCGCATCTTCAACAGCGCTGGCGGCATTTTCCATCACGCTGATGCCCCGCGCCCCGGCCTGCGCGCAGGCGGCAGCGGAAAGATCAAAGCCTGTCACCTCATGGCCGGCCTTCACGAGATTGGCGGCCATGGGCACACCCATATTGCCGAGACCGATAAATGCAATTCTGGCCATTTTATCCTCCCTGAGATGAAGCCCGGGCCCGCTTCTGAACCTGTTCTTGTGATTATAGCCAAGGCATTGAAGCTGTTTTCTCAGCCGTTTCTGGCAATCAGCTCCCGCGACACAATCAGCCGCATGATCTCGTTGGTGCCCTCCAGAATCTGGTGCACACGCAGATCCCGCACGATTTTCTCGATTCCATAATCGGCCAGATAGCCATAGCCACCATGCAGTTGCAGCGCCTCGTTCGCGACGGCGAAGCCACTGTCGGTGGCCACACGCTTGGCCATGGCACACAGGCGCGTGGCTTCCGCCCCCTTCGTCACATCGGCGAGTTTGGCGTCCAGAGCCGCTGCCGCGCGCCACAGGAAAGTGCGCGCCACTTCCAGATCCGTCGCCATGTCGGCCAGACGGAACTGAAGCGCCTGGAAGCCATCCAGCGTTTTTCCGAAAGCTTTGCGCTCGCGCATATAGGCCAGCGTACGGTCCAGCGCCGCCTGCGCCCCGCCCAGAGAGCAAGCCCCGATATTCAGCCGCCCGCCATCCAGCCCGGACATGGCGATGGAGAAGCCTTCGCCCTCCGCACCCAGCCGGTTGGCCACCGGCACCCGCGCGCCTTCAAACATTACCGCGCGGGTAGGCTGCACATTCCAGCCCATTTTCTTTTCATTCACGCCGAAGGAGAGGCCGGGCGTTCCCTTTTCCACCACCAGTGCGGAAATGCCCTTCGGCCCATCACCGCCCGTGCGTACCATCACCACATAGATATCAGCATCGCCCGCGCCGGAGATGAACTGCTTCTGACCCTCCAGAATGTAGTGATCGCCCTCCCGCACGGCGCGGGTTTTCAGGGCGGCGGCATCCGAGCCCGCACCCGGTTCAGTGAGGCAGTAGGAGGCCAGTTTCTCCATGCTGCACATGGCGGGAACCCACTTGCGACGCTGGTCGTCAGTGCCAAAGCGGTCGATCATCCATGTCGCCATGTTATGGATGGAGAGATAGGCAGAGGTGCCGGGGCAACCTTCGGCCAGCGCCTCGAAAATCAACGCTGCATCCAGCCGGGAAAGGCCGGAGCCGCCGACATCCTCGCGCACATAGATGCCGCCCATGCCCAGCGCCGCCGCCGCCCGCAGGGTCTCCACCGGAAAGTGCTTCTTCTCATCCCATTCCACGGCATGGGGGGCGATTTCATCCTGTGCGAAACCGCGCGCCATATCGCGAATGGCCTGTTGTTCCTCGTTCAGGGAAAACATCCCGTCTCCTCTGCCTGCTGCATCCATGCTCTGGTTCCGGCCCACCCGGCGCATTACACCAGCAGCCTGGCCACAAGGAAAATGCGCCGGAATCAATGGCCGGACCATAACCGGCCCTGTTCGTCGCGCAGAACACGCCTGGCGCGTTCCAGAGCGGAAAAGGCCAGCCCGTGCCGCCGGTCGGGGGATGAGCCGGCGGCACTTCAGGCCTCACCCCATGGTGGGGATCACGAAATCCGCCCCATCCTTGATGCCGGAAGGCCAACGGGAGGTGACAGTCTTGGTTTTGGTGTAGAAGCGCACGCCATCCGGCCCGTGCTGGTTCAGATCGCCGAAACCGGAGCGCTTCCAGCCGCCGAAGGTGTAATAGGCCAGCGGCACCGGAATGGGCACATTGATGCCCACCATGCCCACATCCACCTTGGCGGCGAAATCGCGGGCAGCATCACCATCGCGGGTATAGATGGAAACGCCATTTCCATATTCATGCTCGGTGGGCAAGCGCAGCGCCTCGCGATAATCCGCCGCGCGGACAATGGAGAGCACAGGGCCGAAGATTTCTTCCTTGTAGATGCGCATATCCGGCGTTACTCGGTCGAACAGGCAACCGCCCATATAGAAGCCGTCCTCATACCCCTGAAGGGTGAAATTGCGGCCATCCACCAGCAGTTTCGCCCCTTCACTCACGCCCGCATCCACATAGGATTTGACGCGGTTGAGCGCCTCCCGCGTCACCAGCGGGCCGAAATCGGCGGCCAGATCGGTGGAAGGGCCAACCTTCAGCGCCTCCACGCGGGGCACCAACTTTTCCACCAGCCGGTCTGCGGTCTCCTCGCCCACCGGCACCGCCACGGAAATGGCCATGCAGCGCTCACCCGCCGAACCGAAGCCCGCACCGATCAGCGCATCGGCGGCCTGGTCCATATCGGCATCCGGCATGATGATCATATGGTTCTTGGCGCCGCCAAAAGCCTGCACGCGCTTGCCATGGGCCGAACCGCGCGCATAGATATATTCCGCGATGGAGGACGATCCCACAAAGCCCACGGCCTTGATATCCGGGTCATCCAGAATGGCATCCACCGATTCCTTGTCGCCATTCACCACATTGAGAATGCCCGCCGGCAGGCCGGCTTCCATCATCAGTTCCGCCAGACGCATGGGCACGCCCGGATCGCGCTCGGAGGGCTTGAGGATGAAGGCGTTACCGCAGGCGATGGCCGGTCCGAATTTCCACATGGGAATCATGGCCGGAAAGTTGAACGGGGTGATGCCCGCCACCACGCCCAGCGGCTGGCGCATGGAATAGATATCAATGCCGGGGCCAGCGCCTTCGGTATAATCCCCCTTCATCAGATGCGGAATGCCGCAGGCGAATTCCACCACTTCAAGCCCGCGCTGAATATCGCCCTTCGCATCAGGAATGGTCTTGCCATGCTCGCGGGCGAGAAGTTCCGCCAGCTCATCATAATTGCGCTGCACCAAATCCAGAAACTTCATGAGCACACGGGCGCGACGCTGCGGATTGGTGGCGGCCCAGGCCGGCTGGGCCGCCTTCGCATTTTCCACCGCCGCACGCAGTTCATCCGCACTGGCCAGCGCCACCTTGCCGATGACCTCCCCCGTCATAGGCTGGAACACATCGGCCGTACGGCCAGATTTGCCCGCCACATGCTGGCCACCGATGAAATGTCCGATCTCGCGCATGGGTTCCTCCTCCAGATATCGTGCAGCCTTGCCCGGCATATCTGCCTGTAGCGGTCTGCATCCTTGTGGCGGGGTGGCGCCGCGCCGTATTGGCTGCGCCGAATGTGTGCAAGAACATGCACCCCGCTGTTTCCAAGAGCAGGATGCGCTATCTTTCTGCGCACATCCACATCAATTCGCGCACCATATATGTGCGTAGATCTACATATGGAGCCCGCGTGCCGGATCACCCCATTCCACCAAACGATGCCTCGCCCGCCCTGCCGCAAGGCGATTTTGACTGGTCGGACCTGCGCTTCTTTCTGGCGGTGGCGCGCGCCGGACGGCTAACCGTTGCCGCAGCCCGGCTGGGCGTTGAGCATTCCACCGTAAGCCGGCGCATCGCCGCGCTGGAAAACAGCTTCAGCGCCAAGCTGTTTGACCGCAGCCCCCGCGGCTATGGGCTGACGGCGGCCGGCGAACGCCTGCTGGCGGCGGCCGAGAATATGGAAAGTCTGGCGCTGGCCGCACAGGGAGCCATTGGCGGGGCGGATCTTGGTGTAGCCGGCACGGTGCGCATCGGCGTGCCAGATGGGTTCGGCACGCTGTTCCTCGCCCCCCGCATCGGCGAGCTCGCCCGCCAGCATCCCGACCTGGATATACAGCTTCTGGCCATGCCGCGCCTCTTCTCTCTTTCACGGCGCGAGGCGGATATCGCCATCTCCCTCAGCCGGCCAGCAGCCGGGCGTCTGCATGCGCGAAAGCTGTGCGATTATCGCCTGCGGCTTTACGCGGCACGCGGCTATCTGGCCCGTCACGGCGAGATCACCAGCCGGGCACAACTCTCCAGCCATCCCTTCATCGGCTATGTGGATGAGCTGATCTATGCGCCAGAGCTGGATTATGCGCCGCAGGTGGCGCGCGATCTGCGCATCCGCATCAAGAGCTCCAGCCTGGTCGCCCAGCTTTTCGCCACACGCGGCGGGGCCGGCGTGTGCGTGCTGCCCTGCTTCATGGGAGATCTCTTCGCCGGCCCGGACGAGACGGCGCTGGTGCCGGTTCTGCCGCAAGAGGTCAGCCTCACACGCAGCTTCTGGCTCATCACCCATAGTGACATGCGTGATCTGGCCCGTGTACGCGTGGCCGCAGAATTCATCGTGGAGGTTGCCCAGAAGGGCCGCCATCTGCTGATGCCGGCAGGCTGAACCCCAGCCTGGTGCCTGGTGCCTGGGGCCGGACAATCCTCGCCCCATCCTGTATGGAAGAAGCCTCTGCGCATATGGCTTCAGCCGCCCGATCCCACTGCGGATGAAAACGCCCAGCCGCCCCTCCAGATCTGCCGAAGGCATCCCATGGCCTCACGCCCCAAAACCCCCTCCAAAACCGCCTCAAACAGCAAAGGCAGAACTGGCCGCCCCCGGCGCGCGCCCGCACCAGAACTGGATTTTGCGCGAGAGCAGGCGCTCCATATGCAGGGGTACCATCTGATAGCCGGAGCTGATGAGGTGGGTCGCGGGCCACTGGCCGGACCTGTCGTGGCTGCGGCTGTCATTCTGGACCCGGCGCAGGTGCCGCAAGGCCTGGCCGATTCCAAGAAGCTCAGCGCCAAGCGCCGGGAAGTGCTCTATGCGGAGATCTGCGCCAGTGCGGAACTGGCCATCGCCATTGCCCCGCCGGAGCGTATCGACAGGGACAACATCCGCCAGGCGACCCTCTGGGCGCTGGCGCAGGCGGTACGAGGCCTGCCGCGGGAGCCGGATCTTCTGCTCGTGGATGGCAATGATCCACCACAGGCCACCTGCCCGGTGGAAACCATTATTGGCGGTGACGGATTGGTGGCCTCCATCGCCGCCGCCTCCATTGTCGCCAAGGTGGCGCGGGACAGGCTGATGACCCGCCTCGGCACGCAATATCCGGCCTACGGGTTCGAGAGGCATATGGGTTACGGTACGGCCGCCCATCTGGAAGCTCTGCGGAGCCATGGCCCCTGCCCGCATCATCGCCGCTCTTTCGCGCCGGTGCGCGCCCAGCAATTGCTGCTGGACGAATGAAAAGCTGACAAAACAACACAGCAAAAAGGCGGCCCATGGCCGCCTTTTCAATTTCCGCCCCGCCCTGAAAACCTCCAGACCGGGCCTGTACCCCCTTAGGGCTTCAGTTTTTCGCGCTTTCGGCAGCGGTCTCATCATCCAGCTTGATGATGGGCTCGGAAATGCCGCGCTCGGCATCATCCTGCGCTTCAAAAAGCACGCCGGCAGACACGGCCAGCAGGACCATGAAGCCCGTACCCAGAAGCCAAGAGAGGTACCACGGCCCGTAATCCCCGAGGATTACGGCGAGAAGAATGGCGATGACGGTAATCACCATCGCAATGACATAACGCCAGAACATGGTTTCTACCCCCTCAGAGCGCGTGGTCCGATGTCTCGATCTGCTTCACATCCACCTTGCCACGCATGACCCAGAAGGCCCAGCTGGTGTACCAGATGATGATCGGCATGAAGACGATGGTGAAGCCCGTCATCCAGCCCAGCGTGCGCAGGCTCGAGCCCGAGTTCCACACCGTGAGGCTGTGCGAGGGATGCGTGATGGACGGCATGAGGAACGGGAACATGGATGCGCCCACCGCACCGATCACGCCGGCCCACACCAGCACGCCGAACCACCAGGCCACCAGCGGACGCCGCGCCGCCAGAGCCACAAGGCCCAGAATGAGGCCCGCATAGGCCAGCCCCGGCAGCACCCACAAGATGGGATGCTTCACATAATTCACCAGCAGTGCGCCGGGCACATAGACCACTTCCTGATGAAGCGGGGTCTGCTGTGCGGCGGCTGCCGGGCCGGAAACCAGCTGGTAGCCGCTGAGATTGGCCACCCAGAAACCGCCAATGGTGAACAGCACAATCGCCGCCACAGCCGCAGCCATGGCCGCCGTGCGGGCACGCCCGCCCACCGGTTCACCCGCCGCGCGCCCCAGCATGCAGCCGCCCATATAGACCGCCAGCGACACGGACATGAGGCCACACAGAATGGCGAAGGGATTGAACAGCTCAATGAAGCTGCCGGTGTAGAAGGAACGCAGCCGCCAATCGAAATTGAAGGGCACGCCCTGCAACACATTGCCGATGGCCGCGCCGAACACCACCATGGGCAGGAAGCCGGAGATGAACAGCGTGGCGTCCCACGCGGCACGCCAGCCGTCAGACGGCATCTTGCCGCGATACTCAAAGCCCAGCGGCCGCACGATCATGCTCCACAACAGCAGCAGCATGACGATGTAGAAGCCGGAGAAGGCCGTGGCATAGACCAGCGGCCAGGCGGCGAAGATGGCGCCGCCGCCCAGGATGAACCACACCTGGTTGCCATCCCAATGCGGGCCGATGACGTTCAGCGCCACGCGCCGCTCGCTGTCGGTCCGCCCGACATAACGCAGGATGGTGCCAACGCCCATATCCATGCCGACCATGACGCCGATCCCGCCCAGCAGCACGCCGAGCAGCACCCACCACAGCACCTTGAGGATGGCGTAGGCCTCGAAAGCAAAGACTTCCATATCAGTAGCCTCCCGCCAGCTGGGTTGCGCCATGCGCACCCTGAACATCATCCGGTCCCTTGCGGATGAAATGCACCATGAGGAACATCTCGATGATGGCGAAGATGGTGTAGAGCAGCACGAAGCCGGTGATCGAGAAGATCATGTAGCCTTCGCTGTGCGTGGAGGCCGACAGCCATGTGGGCAGCATTTCATAGACTGTCCAGGGCTGACGCCCCACTTCCGCAACCAGCCAGCCCATTTCACAGGCCAGGAACGGCACCGGAATCATGAGCACGCCCAGCCACAGGAACCAGCGGCGCTTCTCCACCTGATTGGTGAGGGAGATAAGCATGGCGAACACCATATAGGCCAGCATCACCAGCCCCAGAGCCACCATGACACGGAAGGCCCAGAACACGATCCACACTTCGGGGATGGTATCACGCGCGGCCTTGACGACCTGTTCGTCTGTCACCTGCGTCAGATCCGGCGCATAGCGCTGCACCAGCAGGCCATAACCCACATCGGCCTTGTGCGCCTCGAACTGCGCCAGGGCTTCAGGATCATGCGGATTGGCGCTCAGCTTTTCCATCGCCAGAACGGCGGGAATGCCATTGCGGATACGCTCCTGCGCCTGCACCTCAAGCTCCTGCACACCCGGCAGGGTTCCGCTGAGCGAATGGGTGACGAGAATGGACAGCAGCGCCGGAATCTGGATCTCGAAATCGTTGCGCTGTTCTGCCTGATTGGGCAAAGCAATGGCGTTGAAGGCCATTGGCGCCGGCTCAGACTTCCACAGCGCTTCCATGGCCGCCAGCTTGGTGGGCTGCACATGCGCGCCGACATAACCCAGCGCATCACCCAGGGTAATCACGCCGCCCGCGCCCAGCACACCAAACACAGAGGCCACGCGCAGGGAGCGCTTGGCAAATTCCATGTGGCGGCCACGCAGCAGATAATAGGAACTCACGCCACACACGAAGATGGCGGCGGTGAGATAGCCGGCCAGCACCGTATGCACGAACTTGGCCTGCGCATCCGGGTTGAAGAAGAGCTGGCCGAAGCTTGAAAGTTCCATGCGCATGGTGATGGGATTGAACACCGCACCATCGGGATGCTGCATGAAGCTGTTGGCGACCAGAATCCACAACGCGGACAGGTTGGAACCCAGCGCGACCAGATAGGTTACGGTGAGATGCTGCGCCTTGGTGAGACGATGCCAGCCAAACACCATCAGACCGATCATGGTGGATTCAAGGAAGAAGGCCATCAGGCCCTCAATCGCCAGCGGTGCGCCGAAGGTGTCGCCCACAAAGCTGGAATAGAAGGACCAGTTGGTGCCAAACTCGAATTCCATGGTGAGGCCGGTGGCCACGCCGAGGGCGAAGTTGATCAGCAGCAGCTTGCCCCAGAACTGGGCCATCTGCTTGTAGACCTCCCGCCCGGTGGTGACATAAATGGTCTCCATCACCGCCAGAAGAACGGTGAGACCCAGTGTCAGCGGCACGAACAGGAAGTGGTAGAGCGCCGTGGCGGCGAACTGCCACCGCGACAGGTCCACGACCAGATCATTGACCATATTGAAGCCCCCTCATGAGAACCAACCTCATATTGCGATGCAGCATGGCGGTGGTCCGCAACGGCACGCGCAGACCATGACCAGGCGCAAGGTCCGGATCGTCGCGGCAGAATGGGTGACTTCTTTCGCTTTCGTCAACAGTCTAAAATGATACCAAGCTCAAACTTGGATCTGTGTGAGTGCTCGTTTTTTGCGATGTGTCAAAATACTTGCCCCTTCGGCAGGCTGGTTTGAGCATTTGTTTTGCCACACCATGATGAAGAGTTGCGCTGGAAAGGCCGATGCAGCGCCACATGCACATGGCCACATATCCGGCTCAGCATCACCGTGATTCCGCCATTTTCAGCGCAGCAACATGCTTGAAGGTCATGAGGCCCCCCGCACGATCAACAGCAGGCCGCAACCACGCGCCCATCGTCACGCGTAGATGCAGGGCTGATATTCAGGCACAGCCCGGCGAATATCAGAGTTGCAATTTATGCAGGTCAGTCGTGTGGATTTCAAAGGCCATCCCGCCTCAAAATCCGGCCTTACGCAGAGGCATCAGGGCGGGCCTGTCATCTCCCGCCAGATTTCCGCTCATCATCTCTGCCGTGCAGGCAGGCAATCTTGCCCATCCCGCCGGATACGCCCCTTCCGGGCTATGCCTTCAGCGGGGGGCGGCATCCGGCTCGGCCAGAACCAGCGCCCAATAAACCTTATATTTGGAACGTGGCGCATTGGCCGTGGCAATGCCCATGCGGGTCATTCCGGGTGCCAGCATATTCTTGTTGTGCGAAGGAGAATCGCGCCAGCCCGAGAAGGCTTCAGCAAGGGTGTGATAGCCGGCCCCCACATTTTCCACCGCAGCCCGCGCATTGTAGCCGGAAGCCTTCATGCGGGTGATGAAATTGCGCCCCCCCACCTCATGCGAGAGCTTGTTGGCCTTCGCCATGGCATTGGCCTGCTCCTGCGCAATCTGGTTCAGGGCCGGGTCCAGCGTCACCGGGCTGAGCCCGCGCCCTGTGCGATATTCAGAAAGCATGGCCGCCGCAGCAGCAGCATCCACGGGCTTCCCGGTCTGCGCGAGATTGGTATAGAAGGCGGGCTGCTCCCCCATATTGTCTGAAGAGCACCCCGCCAGGAACAGGGCGACAGCAAGCCCGGCCGGCACGAAGAGGGGAAGACGAAATGGGAGGCGCATGGCGGCTCCAGAAGGGCGGTGAAAAGGATTTTCACGCCGCCCGCCCCGGAAGGCGGAACGGCACAAGGGCCATCATGCTGGCATAAACAAGTTGCAAACGCGTTAATCGCGACCATTCATCACTGCCATCAATCGCTGCCATGCGGCGGCTTCGTCCTGGCTTTCACCAGCCTGTTCATCTCTTCGTCCGCGTCTGAAGACGCGCGCGCAGGCGACTGCTTTTCCGCGTCTCCGCGCGCCTCGGCAATGTTTTCAAGACGGACGGCCGGCGTCTCGGCCTCCCTCACCGGCGGCGGCACCATATCCGCCGGCGCACGCGCCATTGAGGCCCAGGGCCAATAGGCCAGGCCAACACCCGCCTCACGGAACCGGGTGAGAATGGCGAAATGCAAATCTGAACGCACGGTCGCGCTGAAATCCACATTGGCCACCACACAGCGCAGCTCGAAGCCCAGCCCCATCTCGGAAAATTTCAGAAGAAGCACCCGTGGCGGCGGTGTCTGCAACACCTGCGGATGATCGCAGGCGCAGGATACCAGCAGATCCCGCACCAGTTCCGGGTCGGCATCATAAGAGGCATTGAGGGTGATGATGATACGGCCGCTGGTATTGGCATGGGTGAAATTCTTCACCATGCCGGTAATCAGATCCGAATTGGGCACGATGACCGCCGAGCGGTCGAAGGTCTCGATCTCGGTGGAGCGCACCGAGATGCGCCGTACATAGCCCTCTTCCCCCTTCACATTGATGGTGTCACCCACGCGAATGGGGCGCTCGGCCAGCAGGATGATGCCGGACACAAAGTTGGACACGATGGACTGAAGGCCGAAACCAATACCCACCGAGAGCGCACCAGCCACCAGCGCCACATTTTCAAGGTTCAGCCCCAGTTCGGACATCGCCACCATCAATGCGGCAATGGTGCCCACATAACCCACAATGGTGGAAATGGAGGATTGCAGCGAAGCTTCCAGCTTCGTGCGGGGCAGAACAACCCGCGAGATCCAGCGCTGCACCATCTGCGCAAGGCCCAGGCCCAGCAACAGCAGCGCCACCGCATAAAGCACATTCCACGCCGAGATGGTGACATTGCCAATGCGAATGCCGAATGAGAAATCGGCCAGCATTTCCATCACGTCGATTGTGCTGGTGCCCCAGCTTCCCACCACCAGAAGCACGGCCACCAGAAGCAGAACCACCTTGAGCAGGCCAGCCAGAATGACGCCGATCAGCTCCAGATTCATGGGTGAGAGGCCCAGTAGCCGGGCCACGGGGCGCAGGCGACGGTGCTCTTCCTCGCGTGAGCGATCCTCAAAGGCTGCATCAATCAGCGCATAAAGCACATAGAGCACGCCCAGAATGATGCCCGCCAGCACCAGCCGGCCCGCCACAAAGGCCGCGAAGCTCACATAACCCGCCGCCAGCCCCACCACCATGAGCGCCACCAGCAGCCAGACCAGAAAGCGGATCCATTCCGGGCTGCGGGTGCGGGGAGAGGCGCCCGCAGCGGCCACGACCCCTTCAGCAGCTCCTTCCGTCTCCTCCCCCATATCCTTGCGGGAGAGATACACCAGAAAGCGCGCCAGAAAGCCGGCGATCATCAGCGCCATGACGCCACTGCTCACCACCATAAGCGATAATGGGGCAAACAGGGTGCGATGCAGGGCGAAGAACACCACCGCCAGCGCCATGGTCCACACCGCCCAGGAGAAATATTTGAAGGCCACCGCCGCATCATGATCGGATATCGGCGTCAGGCGTCGCCAGGGCTCGCCCGGCGCGATGGCCGCACGCGCCATGGCGGTGCCGAAAGCCTTGAGAGTGACGGCGGCGATCAGCCCTTCGATCAGCCCTTCCATTCGTGTGGGAATGGCGTCGAACAGTTCTGCGAACATCACCCCGCCGGCGACAGCGAGAGGGGCCACCGCCGCCTCCAGAAACAGCACCTTGATGGCCTCCAGCGCGGCGCGCCCGCGCGAGAATGTTGTGCCCTCCGCCGGCGGCGGCGGCGTGCGCAGGCGGGTCCGCACAAGTCGTCCCACCACCACCACGGCCAGCACCACCGCAAGGCTGCCGGCCAGAATGCCCAGCCCGCCCCATCGCCCCTCTTTCTGGATGATGAAGGCCCCCCAGTCATTCAGCAACAAATGGGTCGCCCGGAACTCTCCCGACACGCTGGCTACGGCCTCGGTCCACAAGACCGGATCAAACATTGACGGGGAGCGCTCAAACAGAAGGCTGGTGAACAAGGCCCGGCGGCGCGTGCTGATGCGATTGGAGAGCCCCTCCGCCTGCTCGGACAAGGCGCGGATGGGGGTCAGCACCCCTTCCAGGGCAGAGGTCAGCGCCGTCAGCCGCGCCCTGTCCGCCACAACCAGCGGATCTTCCGCCGCCCCATCGGTCGGGGCCGGCGGCAAGGTGGCCAGGCGGCTGCGGATTTCCGCAAGGCGCGGCACCAATTCATCTGTCACCTTGCCGAGCTCACGCCGAATGGGAACGATGCGCCCGCGCAATTCATCCAGATCCGCCGCGCGCAAGCCTTCCACGGCCAAGGCACTCTCCAGACTGGCCAGAGAAGCACGAGCGGTTTCAATCTCGGCGCGCGCTGTCGTCAGCAAAGGATCTTGCGGCACGAACGGGGCTGACGGCGCGGCGGCGGACGCCTCACCCGGCGCGGCCCCATTCTTGTCGGCAGGCTCCGCTTCAGAAAGCGTGATCTTTTCCGCCTGGCTGACAAAGCCGGATGAGGGAACGGTTTGCGCCTCGGCACGGCTTGTGGCGGCGGGCAACGCCGCCAGCATGAACAGCAGCAGGCCAGCCAGAAGCGCACCGGCTTGTGCGAAACACCGCCCGCTCCGGCCCGGAATTGCAGGCTTATATTCCGACGGAACCAGCCCGCACCACACCGTAGCCCCGCCTGTCCGCCACACTGCCATTGTCTTTATCTCCACGCCCCGGCGCGCTTCATCTTCATCTGAAGCCCATGATGCACAAGCCGACGCCTCGGGCAGATAAGCCATAAGTGCGAATTGCGGCCAAGTCCTTGCTTGTATCCCCTTGCTTGTATCCCCGCGAAGGGAAACCGGATCTCCCGCCCGGCATGCGCGGGAAGGCGGCGCATGAGCCGTGACAGCACATTGCCACGGCCCCATGCGCCCGCTATGCCATGCCACATCTTTCCGCGACGAGCCCCCTGCCGGATAAAGGCCCGCCGCGCCACACAGCCAGTTTCACCGCGCCCGGCCCGCCGGACACCCGCGAGGTTCAGCATGACGTCTCCAGCGCCCGTTCAGCCTATCAGCCCCTCCGATGCGCGCGATCCCGTCGCCCTCGCCGCAGCGCTTATCCGTGCGCCCTCTGTCACGCCGGATTCACAGGATGCGCTGGAACTGGTGGCCCACACGCTGGAGGCCGCCGGCTATCATGTGGAACGGCTGACCTTCGACAGCGGCGGCATTCCCATTCCCAATCTCTATGCCCGCATTGGCGACAGCGCGCCCAATCTGTGCTTTGCCGGCCATGTGGATGTGGTGCCGGTGGGCGATGCCGGCGCATGGAAGCTGGACCCGTTCGCCGGGCAAGTGGAAGACGGGCTGCTGCATGGGCGCGGTGCGGTGGACATGAAGGGGGCCGTGGCGGCCTTCATGGCGGCAGCGCTGCGATACGGCAAGCCGCAGAAGGGTTCCATCTCCTTCCTCATCACCGGCGATGAGGAAGGCCCCGCGCTGGATGGCACGGTGAAGGTGGTGGAGTGGCTGCGCGACAAGGGCGAAGTGGTGGATCACTGCATTGTCGGCGAGCCCACCAACCCGGCCGCCATGGGCGATGCCTTCAAGATTGGCCGGCGCGGCAGCCTCTCCGGCATCATCACGGTGAAGGGGGTGCAGGGGCATGTGGCCTATCCGCATCTGGCCGATAACCCCATTCCGCGTATGGTGCGCCTGCTTGCGGCGCTGATGGCCGGGCCGCTGGATGAGGGCACGGCCTTCTTCCCCCCCTCCAATCTGGAGGTCATCACGGTGGATGTCGGCAATACCGCCTCCAATGTGATTCCGGCGCAAATCACGGCCCGCTTCAATGTGCGCTTCAACGATCTGTTCACACTGGAAACATTGCAGGACGAGATCCACCGCCGTCTCGATGCGGCAGGTGAGCCTTATGAGCTGGATTTCGTGCCCGGCGCGAGCCAGAGCTTCATCACCGCGCCCGGCCCTTTCGTGGAGATTGTCTCCGAGGCCGTGGCGTCCGTGACGGGCCGGCAGCCCGAGCCCTCCACCTCCGGCGGCACCTCCGATGCCCGCTTCATCAAGGATATCTGCCCTGTGGTGGAATTCGGCCTGGTGGGGCGCACCATGCACAAGGTGGACGAGGCCACGCCCGTGCAGGATGTGACAGACCTCACCGCCATTTATGAGCGCATTCTTGCGCGCTATTTTGCCCATTTCGCCTGAAGCAGGCCCAATGCCAGACAGGGAGCAGACCATGGCCGCACAGGAAATGTCCGCACACGAAACCCTCAGCCATCTGGATGTGCAGGGGCGCAGCATTGCCTTCAAAAGCCTGCCCGGCGCGCCGGAAAAGCCCGGCCTGTTCTGGCTGGGGGGCTTCAAATCCGACATGGAAGGCTCCAAGGCCGGCCATCTGGTGGAATATGCCAGAGCCCACGGGCTGGCCAATGTGCGCTTCGATTATTCCGGCCATGGCATTTCCGGCGGGGATTTCGAGGACGGCACCATTTCGCGCTGGCTGGAAGAATCTCTGGCCGTGTTCGAAGCCACGACCCGCGGCCCGCAGATCGTCATCGGCTCCTCCATGGGCGGCTGGATGGCGCTGCTGCTGGCCCGCACGCTGGCGCAGAAGGCCCCCGACCGGGTGAAAGCGCTGGTGCTCATCGCCCCCGCGCCGGATTTCACCGAAGATCTGATGTGGGCCGAATTTCCCCCGCCGGTGCGCGAGCTGGTGATGAACACCGGCAAATTCCTCAAGCCCAGCCTGTATGGCGAGGAACCCTATGTCATCACCCGCACGCTGATCGAGGATGGTCGGCGCAACCTGCTGCTGGGCGCGCCCTTCGCCGTGGGCTGCCCGGTGCGCATCCTTCAGGGCTCTGCCGATACCGATGTGCCCTGGCAGCACGCCATGCGCCTTGTAACCGGGCTGGCGGAAGATGATGTGGTGTTCACCCTCATCAAAGGCGGCGACCACCGCCTCTCCCGCCCCCAGGACCTGACCCGCCTCAGCAAGACTGTGGATGAGTTCTTGTGAGGGAAGCAGGCTGTCTATGACGTGGGGGTATTGAGGAGCGGATTGCTTGGCAGCTTATGTAGATGCACCCAAATTCGACCTTTCTGCACAAGTCATAAGGCTGTTCTAAGCGAGGTCTGGATTGGGGTGGATTTACGACGGTCCGCTTTCGAGGTTTGCCCATCAGAAAAACGGACTTTCGCAACAGCCCTCCCAATTCGCGTTAAGACCGCTCGTAACCAAGCTTCATCGTCGGCATAATAACAAGCGGCCCTGAAACAGGCGATCACCAGCGTTGCATTCGCCATGCGTTATCGTTTGAGAAACTTTAGGCGCGGCGAAAGCGCAATCGGTTTCGTGCCGCTCAGATCCCACTCATTCCATTTGGCGACTGCTTGGTAGTGGCGGAACGTCTTTTTGAAGTCCGTTTCCTCGAAGAAGCCTAAGAGGTTCCACTGGTCTTGAGTCGAGAAGGGAACAGCAAAGACGAAAACGTGGCAGCCCAGCCTGAACTCGCCGATGACGTGCGGTAGGCGCGGATGTGGTGCTCGCCGAGTGTAGACGGTGATCTGCGCCGACGGATTGGGAGGCAAGTAAACCGTCGCCATCTCCACCTTGGGCAATGGCTGGTCCACATGCAGGCCATATCGCACCCATTCGATAGTCTTCATCAGGTTTGGTAGGTGCTCCTTGTCAAGAACCGACAAAACGATTTTCACCAGAGAGCGGTAAATTGACATCGGCACAAGGGGAGCGCCTGGGCCTAGGGTAACTTCTAACGCGTTGTCGTCAGGCTCGGTGACGGTATGTGCCTGAATCACCACCTTTTGACCATCGTGCTGGAGGGTATCCTTGCCGAACTTCAATTTAGGTCGCCCGTTGTTCCCGCCCCGCCCCTGAGTTCCGAGAAATACACGCTGCACGTCCAGCATCCCGATCAGAGAAGGCTCGGTATGCTGACCAAAATATTCGTTGCATTCGTCGCATTCCTCGGCTGACTTTAGATGGTCGTTACCGAGAGCAGTGGGGATCACGTGTGCGACTTTCTTGAAGGAAGTCTCGTTAGCCGTACGGTGACAAAAACGGCAGGTGCGCGGCAGGTTACCGGTGCTGATTGTGGTCTTACGATCAGTGCGAGGGTTCTTCAAGTCATAGAGGACAAGCAGACGGTCGAAAAGATCGTCCGAAGGGCCTTTGGTTGGTGGGGTCTCGGGATGGTTGAGCGCATGGAGATAGTTCTCTAGCTCCAAGCGGTCCTTGCTCGAAGATGGCTCGCCCGGCAGCAACAAGAAGTACTTACCGTCAGGCACCCTCCCAATCTTCTGCTTCAATTTGTTGAGCTGCGGCACCGCTGCCCCGTAACGTTTCACCAGTTCATCGAGTGCTATGCGCATTTCGGGCGTTACCAACTGGCCCATAGCAATCTCCACACGCTCGCCATCTATCGTCCCGAACGTAGCGACGATCTCTTGTATGGCAGCGGAATGCTCCTGCTGATAGCGGAACACCATTGCGGCACCGTCGCCTTCAGTCATCAAGTATAGTGCGATGGCGTTATAGATCGCCGGGCCAGTCGGCATGAACACAACGTGTGCGTGCTCTAAGGCATGCCGGATTGCATCCAAGTTATTGGAGATAGGCTTGCGCGCGCCCTTCTCAAAGTCGGCGACCGTCGACACGCCTACGCCCGCAGCCTTCGCGAGATCATCTTGGGACCACTGCACCAGAGCCCGAGCTGCTCGCACATCTTCAGGAGTCAATTCGATGGTCATGACATTCTCCGACATCAACGATTTTCATTTACATCTGATATTTTCTTCACCCTGTCAATAGGGCAGTTTTCTCGACATCGTGGAATGTCCGCTTTATGGAGGGCTATGCTCGGGCCTGGACGTCCCATATGGGGTCGAAACCCGCCACCGCCCACCTCATAACCGCGATAGATCATCAGCCCCAAGCCTGATGCACGCTCAACCCAAACAGCAAAAAGGCCGCGAGCAGATCTGCTCGCGGCCTTTTCTATCTCATTGTCTTCAGGGCGTGGCGGGGGTGCCCGCCGCCCTTCAGCCGGAAAACTCAGGCCGCAGCCTGGGTCTCATTCACGGCCTTGACGACCTGGCGCTTCAGCTCGAGCGCGCGGGGGGAAAGCTCCTCGTCGCGGGCCTTCTTCAGGAAGGCGTCGAGCCCGCCGCGATGGTCCACGCTCTTCAGCGCATGGGCGCTGACACGCAGGCGCACGGCGCGGTTGAGGGCATCGCTCTGGAGCGTCACATTGCACAGGTTCGGCAGGAACCGGCGCTTGGTCTTGCGGTTGGAGTGGCTCACGAGGTGGCCAGTCATAACCGCCTTTCCGGTCAGATCACACCGCCGGGACATGGCAAAAGTCCTTCTTTGCGTCAGATGACGCGGGGAACGCGAGCCCGACCACACGGCCGTGCGCACTCACCCGCTGTATCGGGAGCGGCTCCTATAAGGGGCATACGCCCGCGCGTCAAGGTCATCACCCCGTCATATCGGCCAGAAAGGGCCGTTCGGGTACAGAAACAGGGCAAACAGGGACGTTTCCGCACCCTTATTGCCACAAGCGCTTGCCAGCGCCACATGCACGCCTATAGTCCGCCTCGAAACTGACCCTAACGCATCCGAGAGACGAGATGGCGCGTGATGTGAAGAAGGTGGTGCTGGCCTATTCCGGCGGGCTCGACACCTCGGTGATTCTGAAGTGGCTCCAGACGACCTATAATTGCGAGGTCGTCACCTTTACGGCCGATCTCGGCCAGGGGGAAGAGCTGGAACCGGCGCGCAAGAAGGCGCAACTGCTCGGCATCCGGGATGAGAACATCTTCATTGAGGATGTGCGCGAGGAATTCGTGCGGGATTATGTGTTCCCCATGTTCCGCGCCAATGCGGTGTATGAGGGACTCTATCTGCTCGGCACCTCCATCGCCCGCCCGCTGATCTCCAAGAAGCAGATCGAGATTGCCCGCAAGGTGGGCGCCGACGCCGTGGCCCATGGCGCCACCGGCAAGGGCAACGATCAGGTGCGCTTCGAGCTGGCCTATTATGCGCTGGACCCGGACATCACCGTCATCGCCCCCTGGCGTGAATGGGATCTGACCTCCCGCACCCGCCTGCTGGAATTTGCAGAGCAGCACCAGATTCCGATCGCCAAGGACAAGCGCGGCGAAGCCCCCTTCTCCGTGGACGCGAATCTCCTGCACTCCTCCTCCGAGGGCAAGGTGCTGGAAGACCCGGCCGATGACGCACCGGAATATGTCTATCAGCGCACCATCTCGCCCGAGGATGCGCCCGATGAGCCCACCCTCATCACCATCGCCTTCGAGAAGGGCGATGCAGTGGCCATCAATGGCGAGGCAATGTCTCCCGCCACCCTGCTGACCAAGCTCAATGAACTGGGCAAGGCCAATGGCATCGGCCGGCTGGATCTGGTGGAAAACCGCTTCGTGGGCATGAAGAGCCGCGGCGTCTACGAGACCCCCGGCGGCACCATTCTGCTCTCGGCCCATCGCGGCATGGAAAGCATCACGCTGGATCGCGGCGCGGCGCATCTGAAGGATGAGCTGATGCCCCGCTATGCAGAGCTGATCTATAACGGCTTCTGGTTCTCGCCCGAGCGCGAGATGCTGCAAGCTGCTATCGACCACACCCAGACCTATGTGACGGGTGAAGTCACCGTGAAGCTCTACAAGGGCAACGCCACGGTGGTGGGCCGCATCAGCCCCTATTCGCTCTACAATCAGGAACTGGTGACCTTCGAGGAAGGCGCGGTGGCCTACGATCACCGCGATGCGGCCGGCTTCATCAAGCTGAATGCCCTGCGTCTGCGCACGCTGGGCAACCGCGCACGCAACATCTCCGAGTGAGGCTCCGCGCAGGGCTTCTGCGCACCATGAAGAAAACGCACGCCATGGCGGGCTCTCCTGCCCTGGCGTCTTCTCCGGCTCTGGCGCCCTCTCCTGCCACCAGCCGGATGACAGGCAGCAGAAGGCGATCTGACCATGAGGCTGTTCGTACTGACAGGGGCCGGCATTTCCGCAGAAAGCGGCATGGGCACCTTTCGCGATACAGACGGCATCTGGTCCCAGTTCGACCCGATGAAGCTGGCCACACCCGAGGGCTTCGCACAGGACCCGGCGCTTGTGCATGATTTCTATAATGCCCGCCGCCAGAACCTGCTGGAAGCCAGCCCCAATGCAGCCCATACCGCTCTGGCCCGGCTGGAGGATGCGCTGACCCAGCGCGGCGGCGACCTTTATCTCTGTACCCAGAATATAGATGATCTGCACGAGCGCGCCGGCTCACGCCATGTCGCGCACATGCATGGCGAACTGCGCAAGGCGCGCTGCATGTCCTGCCATGCCGTCACCGCATGGGATGGCCCGCTGGGCCTCGCCGACAACTGCCCCTCCTGCCAGAAGCAGGGCAGCTTGCGCCCGCACATCGTCTGGTTCGGGGAAATCCCGCTCTATATGGATGATATCGCCCACGCGCTAGAGGAGGCGGATATGTTCGTCTCCATCGGCACCTCCGGCTCGGTCTACCCCGCCGCAGGTTTTGTGAGCGAGGCGCGCGATCTGGGCATCCGTACCAGTGAGATCAATCTCGATCCGTCCGACAACGCCTATCTGTTCGATGAGCGCCATTATGGCCCAGCGAGCGACGCTGTACCCGCGTGGGTAGACAGAATCGTAAAGGCTCTGGAAGCGCGCGGCTGAGCTTCGCCCCCATCTCCTTCCACAGCTCATGAAAAAGGCCGGACCGTTTTGCCCCAAGGCATGGCGGTTCCGGCCTGTTTTATCTGGCCAAGCGGCCAGCACATCAGCCAGCGCCACCACAAGTCAGACGCCGGCTGCCTGTGAATCAATCGCGCAACAGATCGTTGACGGAGGTCTTTGAGCGGGTCTGCGCATCCACGCGCTTCACGATCACCGCGCAGGACAGCGAGGGGCCGGGCGTGCCATCGGGCAGCGGCTTGCCGGGCATGGAACCGGGCACCACCACCGAATAGGCCGGTACTTCGCCAATGAAGATTTCGCCGGTATTGCGATCAATAATCTTGGTGGTGGCAGAAATGAACACGCCCATGGAGAGCACCGCGCCCTCACGCACGATCACGCCTTCCACCACTTCCGAACGCGCGCCGATGAAGCAGTTGTCCTCAATGATGACCGGGCCGGCCTGTAGCGGCTCCAGCACGCCGCCAATGCCCACACCGCCGGACAGGTGCACATTCTTGCCGATCTGCGCGCAGGAGCCCACCGTGGCCCAGGTATCAACCATGGCCCCCTCGCCCACATGGGCACCGAGATTCACGAAGGACGGCATCAGCACCACATTCGGGGCGATGAAGGCCGAGCGGCGCACAATGGCACCCGGCACGGCGCGAAAACCGGCTGCGCGGAATTCCGCCTCACCCCAGCCCGCAAACTTGGAGGGCACCTTGTCCCACCAGTGCGCGCCACCGGGACCGCCGGTGATGACTTCCATATCATTCAGGCGGAAGGAAAGCAGCACGGCTTTCTTCAGCCACTGGTTCACCTGCCAGTTGCCATCCGAGCCACGCTCGGCCACACGGGCCTTGCCGGAATCGAGCAGGTTGAGCGCGGTTTCAACAGCATCACGCACCTCGCCCTGGGTGGTGAAGCCGATCTCGGCGCGGTTCTCGAAGGCGGCATCAATGACAGATGCAAGCTGGGCTGTGTCGGACATGGTTTCCTCCGTTTGGCCGGGTACCCGGCATGTTCAGGGGCAGACAGGCAACAACGCTCAGGCGCGCTCTTTCACCGCCACGAATTTCAGCTTGGGCCATTCCTCAATGGCGCGATCCAGCACCCACTGGCTGCGAGCGAGATAAACCGCTCCGTCATCGCGATCCCGCCCCGTGGAGGAACGGTTGCTCTCCATGAAGCGCTCCACCTCGTCCTGATCGCCGGTGATCCAGCGTGCGGTGACATAGGAGGTGGTCTCGTAGCGAATCGGAACGCCATATTCCTTCTCGAGACGCGCCGCGAGCACATCAAGTTGCAGCATCCCCACCACGCCAACGATCGGGGCCGGATCGAAGAAAGGCTTGATAACCTGCACCACGCCTTCCTCGGCCATATCCTGCAATGCCTTTTGCAGCTGCTTGGCCTTCATCGGATCAGACAACAGCACCCGACGCAGGATTTCCGGCGCGAAATCCGGCAGGCCCTCGAAACGGATGGCCTCGCCTTCCGAAAGTGTATCGCCGACCCGCAGCATGCCATGGTTGGGAATGCCGATAATGTCGCCAGCGACCGCCTCATCCACCGTCTCACGGTCCTGCGCGAAGAAGAAGATGGGGTTGGCAATGGCCATGTTGCGCTTCTCGCGCGGGTTGAACAGCTTCATGCCGCGCTTGAAGGTGCCGGAGCACATGCGCACAAAGGCCACGCGGTCCCGGTGGTTCGGGTCCATATTGGCCTGCACCTTGAATACGAAGCCGGAAACCGTGTTTTCACCGGGCTCCACGGCGCGGCCCTTTGCGGCGCGCGGCACCGGGCACGGGCCATCGCGGCCGAGCCCTTCCAGCAACGGGGCAACCCCCGTTTCCTTCAGCGCACTACCGAAATAGACCGGAGACAGGTGTCCCTCACGGAACGAGGTGAGATCGAAAGACGGCAGAACACCCAGCGCCAGCGAAAGCCCCTCGACGGCCTCCGTCATGATATTCTCTTCAACGCCCTCAAGGCCCAGCAGGTCTTCCGGCTCATTGAAGGGCACGATGCGCTCCAGCGGACCGCCACGGGTGGTGGCGAGCATGGCGCGCTTGTTGGGAATGTCGATCAGGCCGCGGAAATCCACGCCAAGCCCGATCGGCCAAGTCATCGGCGTGAGATCCAGCGCAAGCGATGCGGAAATGTCATCCATCAAGGCGAGCGGATCTTGCCCCTCTCGGTCCACCTTGTTGATGAAGGTGAAGATGGGAATATCCCGCAGGCGACACACCTCGAACAGCTTGCGCGTCTGGCTTTCAATACCCTTGGCTACGTCAATCACCATCACCGCCGCATCAACGGCGGAAAGGGTGCGGTAGGTATCTTCGGAGAAGTCCGAGTGGCCGGGCGTATCGAGCAGATTGAAGACGGTGCCATCCTGCTCGAAAGTCATCACCGATGAGGTGACGGAGATCCCGCGCTGCTGCTCAATTTCCATCCAGTCCGATCGGGTGCGGCGGCGCTCACCGCGCGCCTTCACATGGCCGGCCAGACGAATGGCGCCGGAGGCGAACAGCAGCTTCTCCGTCAGCGTGGTTTTACCCGCATCCGGATGGGCGATGATGGCGAAGGTGCGACGGCGGGTATAATCCGGCAAATTGGCCGCCGGGGCGACGCCGGTTTCAGTGTGTTCGAGCATGGCGGCCATATAGTCCAAAATGCCCCGCCGGGAAACGGCAAAGCACAAGTCAGCGTCATGCCCCGGCCTGATTGCCGGGGTACCGGATGGGGCGGCGGAACGATATGGCGAACCCGGCCAACCCCGACCGGGCTCCTCTCAGGCCAGAAGGCCGCGCAGCCTCAATCCCCCTTGCCGGGATTGGGAGAGAGCTTCTCTTCCTTGTTGGGCTTGCCATCCCACTCGTCATAACCCGGCATCGGGTCCTTCTTGAGAGTGATGTTGGGCCACACCTTGGCGTATTCGGCGTTCAGCGACAGCCACTTTTCCGTTCCGGGCTCCGAATCGGGTTTGATGGCTTCAGCTGGGCATTCCGGCTCGCACACGCCGCAATCAATGCACTCATCCGGGTGGATGACCAGAAAGTTCTCGCCCTCGTAGAAACAATCCACCGGGCACACAGACACACAGTCCGTATATTTGCAGAGGATACAGTTCTCGGTGACGACGTAGGCCATGGGGGTCTTCCTTGTCGCGCTGCACCGGACCCACCATCGGGCATGACGCAGCTGCGCTCAATTACACTCTAGTTTTCTGTGATTTCTTCAAAAAGCACAGAAGTCGATGTAGCATCTCCGCGCCGCTCGGCAAAGCCGACAATGCGCAACAGGCGGGTTGCACTATCAAGAGATATGGTAAGCACCTGCCCTGTTCGTACCATCCGTGATGGGGTGGTGACACGTGCGCCATCCAGTCGCACATGCCCGGAGCGAATCAGTTCGGCGGCATTCGCGCGGGTGCGTACCACCCGCGCGTGCCAGATCCAGCGATCAAGGCGCTGGCGATCGGCGCATTCGCCCACCGCTCAGCTCCCCTTCTTCTCCGTATCCATGCGCGCCTTGAGGGCGGCCAGAGCGGCGAAGGGGCTATCGGGATCCATCGGCTTGTTGCGACGTTCCTGCTGTGCGGGGCGATGATCGTTCTTGCCACCACGCCCTTCCTTGCGAGGCGAACGCGGCGCGCGCTCACCCTCACCTTCCGGCCGCTCCCGACGACGCGGGCCACCACCCTCGCCCTGTCCACCGCCAAATCCGCCGCCATGGCGCTTGCCAAAGCGCTGCGCGCCCGACGACTTGCCTTCTTCGCGGCCGCCATCCTTGCGCTCGCCCTCACGACGCTCCCCACGGGGCGCATTCGCATTGCGTGCATTGCGATCCCGACGCACAGCGCCCGGAGGACGACCCGGACGCCACACCTCGATCATTTCGGGCTCGGCGGGGGCCTCTTCCACGGCCGCTTCTGTCTCGACAGGCGCAACGGCCTCGCCTTCCGCAGAGGCTGTGACCGGGGTTTCGGCCAGAGCTTCAGTGGCAGTCGCGGCAGGTTCCACCTCAGCCTCAGCCGCAACCTCTGCCACCGGCGCGGTTTCAGCCGGCGCTTCTGCCGATGCTGTCACCGTTTCCGCCGCACCTTCCTGCTCCGCAGCGGGAGCAGACGGCGCATCGTTCAGAAGATCCGCCTCAATGGCGCCTTCAGGGGCCGGGGCCAGTTCGGCCGGCGCAACGGCTTCGGGCTCCGGCGGCGGGGCCGGGCGACGCTCCATGCGATAGCCAAGAGACTTCAGAATGGAAGAGAAATCCTCACCCGCGCAACCCGCCAGCGAGGTCATCGCCACCGTCACCACGAAACCGCGCCCATCCACTGCGCCCGCCGGCTTGGGAGCCGTGGAAGCCGGACGCCAGTCCAGCGCCGGACGGATGAGATCGGCCAGGCGCTCCAGAATATCCACGCGCACCGCCCGCTCACCGCAGACGCGGAAGCCCACGGCGCGATACAGGCCCTTCTGGATCTCGTGATCCACCGGAATGGAGGTACGACCGGAAGCGGCCAGGTGCGGCAGCTCATCCAGCCCCTTCTGGGCGAGGCCGCCATGCTTCAGCGCATATAGCTCCAGCGCCAGCGCGCGGGGGGCGGGCTTGAGCAGGGCGGGCATATAGATGTGATGCGCACCGAAGCGCACCCCATAGCCGCGCAGCGTGGCGCGCGCCGTCTGATCGAGGCTCTTCATGTCCTCGGCCACGCGGGAGCGCTCCAGCACGCCGAGCGATTCGACAATCTGGAAGGCAATGCCACGCGCAAGGCCGGTGACATCTTCTGCGGCGGCCAGCTTGTCCAGCGCCCCCAGAAGCTTTTCGATATGAGCGGCCACCCACAAGGTGAGGCGCGCCTCCACCTGATCGCGCGCCGGGCCGGTCAGATGCTCATCAGCAATGATCTTGAAGCGCGGCTTGAGCACCTCATCGCCTGGAATGAGCTTGGCCACGGCCTCGCCCGTCCAGCGAATGGTGCCGTCGGACGTGAGCACGAACGCCTCGTCCACGGCCTGCGAAAGCCGTTGTGCACGCGATTCGATTTCGCCGGCCAGCGCCTTCTGCGCAGCGGCGCGCAAAGCCTTGGCCTCTTCACCGCCCGCGGTCGGGTCGGCTGCAAACTGGAAGCCATGAATCTGGCCGATGACATGTCCTTCGACGGTAACGTCGCCGGTCTTGCTGATTTCAGTTTCGAGCATCTTGTTCTCTCGCAGGCGCCGTATAAGCACGCTGGTCCGCCGGTCTACGAAACGCTGTGCCAGCCTTTCGTGCAAAGCATCGGACAGTTTGTCTTCGACCCCTCTGGTGACGCCTTGCCAGTGCTCCGGATCCTTGAGCCAATCAGGCCGGTTTGCAATGAAGGTGAGAGTTCTCACCTGTGCAATCCGACGCGACAAGGTGTCGATGTCGCCTTCTGCGCGATCGGTCAAGGCGATTTGACGCCCGAACCATGCATCTGGGACATATCCACCCCCCTCCAGATAGCCAAAAAGCTGCGCCACGAGCTCTGCATGAGCCCCCGGAGACACCTTCCGATAATCCGGAACCTGACATACTTCCCATAGTTGCACCACCTGTTCCGATGATGTGATGCGCCCGGTTATTTCCTTGTCCCGGCTCAAAAATTCAAGAACAGAGACATCGTCCGCGGTAGGGGCGCGGGTCAATCCCTCTTCCTTCGGAGCCTGTGAAAGAGAGGCCAGAAGTGCGGAAATTGAGCCATAGTCTGGCACAGCGTTGCGCCATTGCAACACCCTTGCATTGTCGAACGCATGTTCTTCCAGCCTCAGCACCAATTCCTCATCAAAGGGCGAACAACCGCCCGTGGTGCCGAATGTACCATCACGCATCGCCCGGCCGGCCCGGCCGGCGATCTGCGCCATTTCACCCGGATTGAGGCGGCGGAACTGCCAGCCATCGAACTTGCAGTCTGCGGCGAAGGCGACATGGTCCACATCCAGATTGAGGCCCATGCCGATGGCATCGGTCGCGACCAGATAATCGACATCGCCGCTCTGATAGAGCTCCACCTGGGCATTGCGGGTGCGGGGCGAAAGGGCCCCCATCACCACCGCCGCGCCGCCGCGCTGGCGGCGGATGAATTCGGCGATGGCGTAAACCTCGTTCGCGGAGAAGGCGACGATGGCGCTGCGGGGTGGCAGGCGTGAAATCTTGCGTTCACCCGCAAAGGTGAGCTGCGACAGGCGCGGGCGCTCTGTCACAGACAGGCCAGGCATCAGCCGTTCCAGCAGCGGGCGCATGGTAGCGGAACCCAGCAGCATGGTTTCATGCCGGCCACGACGGTTGAGAATGCGATCGGTAAAGACATGGCCGCGGTCGAAATCCGTGGCCAGCTGCACCTCGTCGACCGCCACGAAATCCACATCCAGATCCCGCGGCATCGCCTCCACGGTGGAAACCCAATAGCGCGCCCGCTTCGGCTTGATCTTCTCCTCGCCGGTAATGAGGGCGACATGCTGCGCCCCCACACGCTCGACCACACGCTGATAAACCTCGCGCGCCAGCAGGCGCAGCGGCAGGCCGATCAGGCCGGTCTTGTGACCCAGCATCCTGTCGATGGCGAGATGGGTCTTGCCGGTATTGGTGGGGCCGAGAACCGCGCTGACGCCTCGCGCACGTAGCGTGCGCGGCAGCACGGCCCATTGGGTGACGTCATCCATCGGTTTCGGGTTCTGCTCTCCCCTGTGAAGCGGCTGTGTAACATATTGGGCTGAAGAGGCCAGACCGAAAGACCTCTGCGCAAGACAAGCTGCACAAAACAGAGCGCAACAGGCCCCATGCAGATGAAGAGCGCGAGAGGAAAAGCTTGCTGCGAATCCGCAACGCCCGATCATGAGGCCTCTCTTCTGTGCCTGCACATGCGGGCCCCGCGCAACACACGCCATTGGGATCGCATACGCCACATTTTTGCCATGGACCCTGCCGCGACAGCCCGATAGTGTTGCACGAGGAAACCATAACAAGCAGGCGCTTATGGATCAGATCGTTGATTTTCTGAACACCATCTTCTGGGGCTATATCCTGATCTACGGCCTTCTTGCGGTCGGGGTCTATTTTACCCTGCGCCTGGGCTTCCTCCAGATCATCCATTTCCCCGAAATGCTGCGCACTGTTCTGCGCGCCAACAAGAGCGACCATGCCGGCATCACCCCCTTCCAGGCCCTGTGCACCTCACTGGCCTCCCGCGTGGGCACCGGCAATATTGCCGGCGTGGCCGTAGCGCTCACATTGGGCGGGCCGGGCGCGATCTTCTGGATGTGGGTGGTGGCGACGCTGGGCATGGCCACAGCCTATGCCGAAAGCACACTGGCCCAGCTCTACAAGGTGCGCGATGACGAGGGCAATTATCGCGGCGGCCCGGCCTTCTACATCGCCAATGGCCTCAAGGCCCCATGGGCCGGCGCCATCTTCTCCGTATGTCTGATTCTGTCTTTCGGCCTTGTGTTCAACGCCGTACAGGCCAACTCCATTTCTGATGCGATGGAAGGCGCTTTCGGCGCGCCACGTCTGGCCACAGGGCTTGTTGTGGCCGGGCTTTCCGCCGTCATCATCTTTGGCGGCATCTCAACCATCGCCCGCACAGCCGAGTTGCTGGTGCCCTTCATGGCCCTGCTGTATCTGGGGCTGGCCATTTATGTTCTGGTCGTCAATGCCTCGGAAGTGCCCGGCCTGCTGGCACTCATCGTGCGCAGCGCCTTCGGGCTGGAGCCCGCAGTGGGCGGCGTGGCCGGCGGTATCACCGCCGCCATGCTCAATGGCGTGAAGCGCGGCCTGTTCTCCAACGAAGCCGGCATGGGCAGCGCCCCCAACATCGCCGCCGTGGCTACGCCTGATCCACACCACCCGGCCAGCCAGGGCTTTGTGCAATCCCTCGGTGTGTTTATCGACACCATCCTGATCTGCACCGCCACAGCCCTCATCATTCTGCTGTCCGGCATCTTCGGGCACGACCCGGCCCTGACAGGCACCCAGCTGACCCAGGCTGCCATGGAAGTGCACTGGGGGCCGGTGGGTCGCTATTTTGTGGCTGTCGCCATCTTCTTCTTCGCCTTTACCTCCATCATCGGCAATTATTCCTACGCAGAAAATGCGCTCGTCTATCTGGGACACGGCCATATGGCCGGGGTCACGGTCCTGCGTCTGGCACTGGTGGTGATGGTGATCTGGGGCGCGCTGCAAAGCGTCACTACCGTGTTCAATACCGCAGACGCCTCCATGGGCCTGATGGCCTCCATCAATCTGGTGTCCATCCTCCTGCTGTCGGGCCTCGTGGTGCGGCTCACGCGGGATTACATCCAGCAGCGCAAGAAGGGGCAGGAGCCCGTCTTCCTCGCCGAATCCATGCCCGAGCTGAAGGACCAGATCGACACCGAGATCTGGGGTCGCAAATAATCCGACCGGGGCCGAAAGGCGGCAATGCCCGGCCCCACTCTCTTCATCCGCATACAAAAAAGGCCGCCCCGAAGGCGGCCTTTTTCATATTCACGAGGGGCGACGGCTCAACCTTCCGCAGCGGCCGTCAGCGCATCCTTCACCCACTGCGAGGCCTTGCCGAAATCCAGCGCGCCGGCGTGACGCTCTTTCAGCAGAGCCATGGTGCGGCCCATATCCTTGATGCCCTTGGCGTCAATCTCGGTGATGATGGCCTTGATGGCCGCGCGGGTATCCGCCTCGCACAGCTGCTGGGGCAGGAACGCCTTGATAAAGACGATTTCCTCACGCTCCCGGTCGGCCAGATCCGGCCGGCCGCCCTCATCATAAAGACGGGCGCTTTCCTCGCGCTGCTTCACCATCTTGGCCAGCAGGGCGCGCAGTTCATCATCATTCAGAGGGTCCTTGCCCTGACCGCGATGTTCGATGTCGCGATCCTTCAGGGCGGCGTTGACAAGCCGGAGCGTGGCCGTACGGCGCTTCTCCTGAGCCTTGAGCGCCTCTTTCAGCGCGGCATTGATGTCGTCACGAAGCACGGAGCATGGTCCTCACGAAAAACTGACCCTATAAAATCACAATTCTGCCGGCCTGACGTCTCATGACGCCCGCACACGAACAGAATGCCGCTCTCAGTTCATCTGGCAGGCCGGATGCAGCCAAAAAACCGGCGCTCGCTCATGGGAACACAGGAGCCCCCGGAGAAACCGGCCATTTTCAACGCATCCCCAAACCTGCCAGCAGAACCCGCCATACCACCTGGCCGGGCTTTCATGCCTCGGCCTGGCCCGGACCTTGCGGATACGGCTTGCGCCGAGGCATGGAACGGGGGTAACGAAGCTGAAGCCCTGATCGCTGGGTATCGGCGCACAATTTCGCGCGCGCACGCTGGAAACGCGGCGCGCAAGCCTCTATCTAGGCCATCCATGACAAACGAACAAGATCAGCCCCAGAACGGGCTCCAAAGCTCCACCGAAGGCTGGAGCGAGCCCACCCCCACGGCCCTGCTCGTGCTTGCAGACGGCACGGTGCTGGAGGGCTTCGGCATTGGCGCTGAAGGGCGCCAGGTCGGCGAGGTCTGCTTCAATACCGCCATGACCGGATATGAGGAGGTTCTCACCGACCCCTCCTATAACGGGCAGATCGTCACTTTCACCTTCCCGCATATCGGCAATGTGGGCACCAATGAGGAAGATATCGAGACGGTGTCTTCTGCGGCGGTGTCCGGCGTGCGGGGTGTGGTGTTGCGCACCGCAGTGACTGATCCCTCCAATTACCGCGCCACCCAGCATCTGGATGCGTGGCTGAAGGCCCGCGGCATTCCCGGCATCACCGGCATCGACACCCGTGCCCTCACCGCCCTCATCCGCGAAAAAGGCATGCCGAACGCCGTCATCGCCTATTCGGCTGACGGCATCTTCGATATCGAGGCTCTGAAGGCCGAGGCACAGGCATGGCCGGGCCTTGAAGGCATGGATCTGGCCCCCGCCGTCACCACCGCCCAGCGGGTGAACTGGGACGAGACCACTTGGGAGTGGAACAAGGGCTATGGCCGCCTGAATAACCCCGCACATCATGTGGTGGCCATTGATTATGGCGTGAAGCGCGCCATTCTGCGCCTGCTGGCCGATGCCGGCTGCAAGGTCACGCTGGTGCCGGCCTCTGCCTCCACGGAAGATATTCTGGCGCTGAAGCCCGATGGCGTCTTCCTTTCCAACGGCCCCGGAGACCCGGCCGCGACGGGCGAATACGCCGTGCCTGTCATCCGTGACCTGCTGGAAACGGGCCTGCCCATCTTCGGCATTTGCCTTGGCCATCAGATGCTCGGCCTCGCACTGGGTGCGAAGACCATGAAGATGCATCAGGGCCACCATGGCGCGAATCACCCGGTGAAGGACCTCTCCACCGGCAAGGTGGAAATCACCTCCATGAACCATGGCTTCGCCGTGGACCGGGAAACCCTGCCCGCGAACGTGACAGAGACCCACGTCTCCCTGTTCGACGGCTCCAATGCCGGCCTTGCCCTGGCCGACAAGCCTGTTTTCTCGGTGCAGTATCACCCCGAGGCGAGCCCCGGCCCGCAGGACAGCCATTATCTGTTCAAGCGTTTCGTGGGCATGATGAACGAGCACAAGGCTGCGGCCTGAGTGCACCGCCTTGCAGGCATGACAACGCCGTTGTCCGGGAAACCGGGCAGCGGCGTTGTACTGTTTCGGCTTGCCGTTCCGGCCTTTTGCCTGTCCACATCACAGACACAGGAAAGCCGTGCGGACACAGCTTGAATTCACGTCGGGAAAGATATAAACATATCTTTATGTCCGAACGTGATGACAGCTTGTCCCTGCCCTTTTCTCTCCTGCTCGACGCCCTGAAGGCCGCGGGGGAAGATACGCGCCTGCGCCTGATTGCCGTGCTGGCCGAAGCGGAGCTGACGGTTTCGGACCTCACCGATATTCTGGGCCAGTCCCAGCCGCGTATATCGCGCCATCTCAAACTGCTGGCCGAAGCCGGTCTGGTGGAGCGCCATCGCGAGGCAAGCTGGATCTTCTACCGCAGCGCCAGCGAAGGCCCCGGCGGCAAGGTCGCCGCCCGCCTGCTGGATCTTCTGGACAGGACCGACCCCATCCTCGCGCGCGACCGTGAGCGACTGGATGCCGTGCGCGCCACCCGCGCACAGGCGGCTCAGGCCTATTTCTCCACCCATGCCCGTGAATGGGACGAGCTGCGCCGCCTGCATGTGCCGGAAGAGGCCGTGGAGCAGGCCGTGCGCGAGATTCTGGCCGACCGGCCCATCCGCTCCTTGCTGGATCTGGGCACCGGCACCGGACGCATGCTGGAGCTGTTCGCACCCGATATAGAGCGTGGTCTGGGGCTGGACCTGTCGCCGGATATGCTGGCCGTGGCCCGCACGCATCTGGACCATGCCGGCATCCGCAACTGTCAGCTTCGGCAGAGCGACATCTACGCCATTCCCGCCCCCCGCGATTCCTTCGATGCGGTCATCATCCATCAGGTGCTGCACTTTCTGGATGATGCCGGCCGCGCCATTGCCGAAGCGGCCCGTGTGCTGCGCCCCGGCGGGCGGCTTCTGGTGGTGGATTTTGCCCCGCATGATCTGGAATTCCTGCGGGAGAACCATGCCCATCGCCGGCTGGGTTTTGCCCGCGACACCATGGAAGGCTGGCTCACCGCCAGCGGACTGGTGCCGGAGGGCTTCCGCACTCTGGCACCGCAAGGCCGCAAGGGTGAAGGGCTCACCGTTTCACTTTGGCTGGCGCGCGACCCGCGCATCCTCATGGCCGGAGACATCAGCCCCACGGACAGGGCTGCGACATTATCAGGGCCTGCGGGCCACAGGGAGATTGCGTAATGAGTGGTTCCGTGCGTGCCAGCCGTGAAACCGAACGCCCGCCAGTGTCCGTCTCCTTCGAGTTCTTCCCCCCGAAGACCGAAACGATGGAACAGACGCTGTGGAATTCCATCCGCCGGCTTGAACCTTTGCAGCCGGAATTCGTCTCCGTCACTTATGGGGCCGGCGGTTCCACGCGTGAGCGCACCCATAATACGGTGGCCCGTATCGCCCGTGAAACCACGCTGAAGCCGGCCGCTCATCTCACCTGCGTGGCAGCCAGCCGCGAAGAGGTGGATGAGGTGATCCGCGCCTACAAGGCCGCCGGCATCAACCATATCGTGGCCCTGCGCGGCGATCCCATCACCGGCGTCGGCACACCCTATGTGCCGCATCCGCAGGGCTATGCCTATGCCGATGATCTGGTGAAAGGGATCAAGGCCATTGGTGATTTCGAGATTTCCGTCTCCGCCTATCCGGAAAAGCACCCGGAAAGCTCTACCCTCGAAGCGGATATCGGCCATCTGAAAGCCAAGGTGGAGGCCGGAGCCAGCCGCGCCATCACCCAGTTCTTTTTCGAGAATGATGTCTATTTCCGCTATCTCGACAAGGTGCGGGCGCAGGGTGTTGATATTCCTGTCGTGCCGGGTCTTCTTCCGGTCACCAATTTCAAGCAGGTTGCCAGCTTCGCTGCCCGTACAGGGGCCAGTGTGCCGGGCTGGCTGGCCCAGCGTTTCGAGGGGCTGGAGAATGACCCGGAAACGCGCAAGCTGATTGCTGCGGCGGTTGCAGCCGAACAGGTGATGGATCTTGTGGACCGTGGCGTCACCGAAATCCACTTCTACACGCTGAACCGCGCGGATCTAGTCTATGCCATCTGCCACCTGCTGGGTCTGCGCCCGAAGGTGGAGCAGACCGCCCCCGCCCTTGAGGGTGTGGGCTGAACCGCAGCATGAGGTCGGGCTCTCCCGGCCTGGAGTGAAAGGCCACGGGCCGGCGCATGCCTTCGCCCGTGGCGCAATATGTTTCCGTGAGCGCCGCACATGGCCCATGCCATGCAAAGCCGGCCCGCCCCGAGCTCAGAGATCATGACCATGAGCGCCAACGACATCTTTACCGCCCTTACAGCCGCCGCGCGCGAGCGCATTCTGGTGCTTGATGGCGCCATGGGCACCATGATTCAGGCCCTGAAGCTGGATGAGGCCGGCTATCGCGGGGAGCGCTTTGCCGACTGGAAACAGGATGTGAAGGGCAATAATGACCTTCTCAGCCTCACCCAGCCGGATGCGGTGCGCGATATTCACCTGCAATATTTCATGGCGGGTGCGGATATTGTCGAAACCAATACCTTCTCCTCCACCACCATCGCCCAGGCCGATTACGCCATGGAGGCCTTGGCGCATGAGCTGAATTTCGAGAGCGCGCGCCTCGCCAAGGAGGCTGCAAAGCTTGCCGAGCAAAAGGATGGCCGCCGGCGCTTCGTGGCCGGCGCTCTGGGGCCGACAAACCGCACCGCCTCCATCTCGCCAGATGTGAATGATCCCGGCTTCCGCGCTGTCACCTTCGATGATCTCGCCACCGCCTATGCCGAGCAGGTGCGCGGCCTGATCGAAGGCGGGGCGGATATCATGCTGGTCGAGACCATCTTCGACACGCTGAACGCCAAGGCTGCCATCTTCGCCATCGAGCAGGTCTATGCTGAAAAGGGTGTGCGCCTGCCGGTGATGATCTCCGGCACCATTACCGACCTTTCCGGCCGCACGCTTTCGGGCCAGACGCCAGCGGCCTTCTGGTATTCGGTGAGCCACGCCAAGCCCTTCTCCATCGGCCTCAACTGCGCATTGGGCGCGAAGGAGATGCGTGCCCATATCGCCGAGATCGGGCGTGTGGCGGATACCTTTGTCTGCGCCTACCCCAATGCCGGCCTGCCCAACGAATTCGGTCTCTATGATGAGAGCCCGGAGGCGATGGCGGCGCTGATCGAGGAATTCGCCTCCTCCGGCCTCGTGAATGTCGTGGGCGGCTGCTGCGGCACCACGCCAGACCATATCCGCGCCATCGCCAATGCCGTAGCCGGCAAGGCCCCGCGCGCCATTCCCGAAATTGAACCGCGCCTGCGCCTGTCCGGCCTTGAGCCCTTCGAGCTGACCTCCGCCATTCCCTTTGTGAATATTGGCGAGCGCACCAATGTCACCGGCTCGGCGCGCTTCCGTAAGCTCATCACCAATGGCGATTATCCGGCAGCGCTGGCCGTTGCGCGCGATCAGGTGGAGAGCGGCGCGCAGGTGATTGACGTGAACATGGATGAGGGCCTGCTGGACAGTGAGGCCGCCATGCGCACCTTCCTGAACCTTGTGGCCTCGGAACCGGATATCGCCAAGGTGCCGGTGATGGTGGACTCATCCAAATGGAGCGTCATCGAGCAGGGCCTGAAGTGCATTCAGGGCAAGGGTATCGTCAACTCCATCTCGCTGAAGGAAGGCGAGGAACAGTTCCGCCACCATGCCGAGCTGGTGCGCCGCTATGGCGCCGCCGTGGTGGTGATGGCCTTTGACGAAACCGGGCAGGCCGACACCTATGAGCGCAAGACCGAGATCTGCGCACGGGCGTACAGTATCCTCACGGAAATGGGCTTCCCGCCCGAGGATATCATCTTCGATCCGAACGTGTTCGCGGTGGCCACCGGCATTGAGGAACACGCCAATTATGGCGTGGACTTCATCAACGCCACGGAATGGATCCGCAAGAACCTGCCCCATGCGCATGTTTCAGGCGGCGTCTCCAACCTCTCCTTCTCCTTCCGCGGGAATGAGCCGGTGCGTGAGGCGATGCACGCCGTGTTCCTCTACCATGCCATCAAGGTCGGCATGGATATGGGCATCGTGAATGCCGGCCAGCTCGCCGTTTATGACGAGATCGAGCCGCGCCTGCGTGAAGCCTGCGAGGATGTGGTGCTGAACCGCCGCACCGATTCCACCGAGCGGTTGCTCGATCTGGCCGAGGAATTCCGCGGCCAGGGCAAGGAGAAGAAGGCGGCCGATCTCACCTGGCGCACATGGCCGGTGGAGAAGCGCCTTGAGCATGCCCTCGTCAACGGTATCACCGAATATGTCGAGGCCGACACCGAGGAGGCCCGCCAGCAGGCGGCCCGCCCGCTTCACGTCATTGAAGGCCCTCTGATGAGCGGCATGAATGTGGTGGGCGATCTGTTTGGTGCAGGCAAGATGTTCCTGCCGCAGGTGGTGAAATCCGCCCGCGTGATGAAGCAGGCCGTGGCCTATCTCATGCCCTTCATGGAGAAGGAAAAGGAAGAAACCGGGCAGACTGACAGCAAGGCCGCCGGCAAGATCCTCATGGCCACCGTAAAGGGCGATGTGCACGATATCGGCAAGAATATTGTAGGCGTCGTGTTGCAGTGCAACAATTACGAGGTGGTGGATCTCGGCGTGATGGTACCCGCCGCGAAAATCCTTGAAACGGCGAAGAAGGAGCAGGTGGATGTCATCGGCCTCTCCGGCCTCATCACCCCCTCTCTGGACGAGATGGTGAATGTCGCCGCCGAGATGGAGCGCGAAGGCTTCCATGTGCCTCTGCTGATTGGCGGGGCCACGACATCGCGCGTGCATACGGCCGTGAAGATCTCGCCCCAGTATCTGCGCGGACAGGCGGTCTATGTCACTGACGCCAGCCGCGCCGTGGGTGTGGTCTCCAACCTGCTCAACACTGAAACACGCGGCCCCTATGTGGCGGATATCCGCGCGGAATATGAGAAGCTGGCCGAGGCCCACGCCCGCGCCGATTCCCAGAAGCAGCGTGTGCCCCTGCAAAAGGCCCGCGACAATGCACTGAAGCTGGACTTTGCCGGCTACACACCGCCCAAGCCCGCCTTTACCGGCACGCAGGTGTTCGAGGATTACGACCTTTCGGATCTCGTGCCCTTCATTGACTGGACGCCCTTCTTCCAGTCCTGGGAGCTGCGCGGGCGCTACCCGGCCATTCTGGAGGATGAGGTGGTGGGTGAAACCGCCCGCAACCTCTTCCGCGATGCGCAGGCCATGCTGGAAAAGATGGTGGCCGAAAAATGGGTGAAGGCCCGTGCCGTCATCGGTTTCTGGCCGGCCAATGCGGTGGGTGACGATATTCTCCTGTTCCGGGATGACAGCCGCGCCCATCCTCTGGCCACGCTGCACACGCTGCGCCAGCAGCTGGCCAAGCGTGAGGGTCGCTACAATCTGGCGCTGTCGGATTTCGTGGCCCCGATGGAAACCGGCATCGCCGATTATGTCGGCGGCTTCGCTGTGACGACGGGCATCGGCGAGGATGAGAAGATTGCGCAGTTCAAGGCCGCGCATGATGATTATTCCTCCATCCTGTTCAAAGCCCTGTGCGACCGTCTGGCCGAGGCCTTTGCCGAGCGGATGCATATGCGCGTGCGCACCACCTTCTGGGGGTATGAGGCCGGAGAAGAGCTCTCGAACGAGGATCTTATCGCCGAGAAATATCGCGGCATCCGCCCCGCGCCCGGCTACCCGGCCCAGCCCGATCACACTGAGAAGGCGACGCTGTTCAAGCTGCTGGATGCAGAAGCCCGCATTGGCCTGAAACTCACCGAAAGCTTCGCCATGTGGCCGGGCTCTGCGGTTTCGGGTCTTTATTTCTCGCACCCTGAAAGCGCCTATTTCGGCATTGGTCGCATCGAGCGCGATCAGGTGGAGGATTACGCCACCCGCAAGGGCTGGAGCGTGGAAGAGGGCGAAAAATGGCTCGCCCCCATTCTCAACTACAACCCGGCCAACAAGGCGGCGGCGGAATAAGCCTCCAAACGACAACGGCCCTCATCCAGCGATGAGGGCCGTCTGTTTTCAGCGCCAGAGCCAGCGTGGCACCCGTTTGCGATAGCTCTCGAAATCTGCTCCGAAACGGGCCGCCAGATGCGCCTCTTCACGCCGTGCAGCCAGCCGGTCTGTCGCCAGAGCGGCGAGGATGGCAGCCGCCACCAGCCACACATTCAGCAGCATCACGCCTGTTCCGGCCAGCGCCAGCGTATTGCCCACATAGATGGGGTTGCGGGACCATGCAAAAGGCCCCTGCGTCACCAGCCTGTCCGCCGCCCGGTGCGGCAGAATATTGGTGTGGGCCTGATGCATGGTGGCCATGGCCCACAGGTCCAGCCCCAGCCCACAGGCCAGAAGCACCAGCCCCGCAAGGCGCACGGACCACCACACCCGCCACAGCTCCAGCCCTCCGGGAAAGGCCGATGCCGCCCCGCCCAGAGGCCACAGCCAGGCCAGGGCCAGCCCCGCCACCAGCGCCGCACCATAAAGCAGGGGCGGCCATGGCACACTGTTGGGGCGGCTTGCGACATCAGGCGGGGGAAATGTCATGCGGCGCGCTTCCTCGCACTCAGAAGCCCGAGAATGACATAAGTAACGATGGTGCCACCAATCGCACCCAAAACGAACAGCACAATCAGCAACACCCAGTCGATCGGCCCGCCAATATCCGCAAAGCCGGAACTGGTAATGGCGAAGGTGAACCAGATGGCGAACACCCCGCCCAGCAGCCCCACCAGTTCAGACCATATGAAACGCGCGCTCACCAGCCCGCGATCGCGGATCAGCACATAGAAGAAGGCCAGTGCACCGAGAATGACAAAGGCCACCAGAGGCCAGAAAAAGCCGCCCAGTATCTCCTGAAGCACGGCGATGAAGACAGAGGGATCGTAATTCTGCATTTCATATCCTCCCGTTCAGGCCTTGCCGCGCAGCATGGCGAGATAGGTGGGCTTGAGGGCCAGTTCCTTGATGACCCACGAGGTCCACAATTCCTCCAGCGGGGCGATGATGCCCTCGAAGGAGGGGGTGAGATTGTTGTTGTAATCAAACTCCACCAGCATGGCCTGGCCAATGCGGGTAATCAGCGGGCAGGAGGTGTAGCCATCATAGATGGCGCTTGAGGTCTTCCCCTCAATATCCGCCACCAGATGATCCACCGCCACCGGGGCCTGCCACTTCACGCTGGCCGCTGTCTTGCCCTTGGGCACACCGGCGACATCGCCCACCGCAAACACATTGTTGAAGCGCAGATGGCGCAGCGTGGTCTTGCTCACCTCCACCCAGCCATCGGCCGCGAATGGCCCGCTCTGCCATGGCAACGGGCTGTTGCGCACCACGGCAGGGGCGCGCATGGGCGGAATGATATTGGTGAAGTCATAGCCCATCTCCACCGGGCCATTCGGGGTCTGGAAGGTGGCGATCTTCCGGCCCGGATCAATGGCGCTCATCACATGATCATAATGCGGGGTGATGCCGCGATCCTCGAACAGCATCCGCACCCGTTCGGAAACGATGGGCACGGAGAACAAGGTCTTGTTCTGCGCTGCATAGTGGATCTCGGATTTGCCGCGCGTGCCGCGCTTGCGCAGCACATCATCGGTGATGAAGGTGTATTTCAGCGGCGCGCCGGCACATTTCATCTCGGTGGCCGGGCGAGAGAACAGCCCCACCCCGCCCTTGTCCGCAAAGGCGGACATGGTGCGCCAGGTGGTTGCCGCCGCCTCCGGCCCGGCATAGACAGAGCCGATGCCCTCGCGCCCGATGAGCGACAGCTCCATGCCTTCAATGGCGGCATAATCCAGCGCCAGACCCGTGGTCACGACAAGAAAATCATACGGCACAGCCCTGCCCGATGACGTGACGACCTTGTTCCCCACCGGGTCAATCTCGGCCACATCCTCCTCAATGAGGGTGGCGCTGCGGGGTACGAAATCCGCAGTGCGGTTGATGGAATAGGACGCCGGCTTGAGGCCCGCGGCAATCAGCGTGAAGCCGGGCTGGTAATATTGCGCGCGGTGCTTGTCGATCAGAATGATCTCTGCCCCATCCAGCCGCGCGGCCAGCCTTGAGGCAGTGGTAAGGCCCGCCGCGCCCGCACCGGCAATCACAATGCGCGCCTTCGTCTTCACCTGCTGCGCGGCGCGGGCACCCGGCGCCACCAGCAGGCCACCCAATGCCGCGCCACCAAGAGTGGCCAAACCACCCAGCAGGACATGACGGCGATTTACGCCGGAAGCATCAGTCATCTTTGTCCCTCCCCTTGTTGACCGGGCCCGGTTCATTCGGTCTCGCGGCTTGTTACAGCAGCGCTTCAGCCTGCCCTCTGGTTCCCCGGAAGGGCCAACATTCCGGCTTGCCCGATACATTCATATATATTAAATTCATATTCTTGAATGTAAAGATGCCACGGTCCTCCCCGGAACTCTACCGGGAAGGGGCCATCAACAGGAGCACGCCATGTCTGCCCCTTCCACGTCATCGGGCTCATCCGCCTGCACAACAGGCCGTCCCTGCTTTCTGGGCATGAAAGCCTGGTCGCCTTATGTCGCCGGCATCATCATCGGCCTGCTTCAGGTGCCGGCCTTCCTGCTCATCCATACCGCGCTGGGGGCGTCATCCTCCTATGTCACGATTGGCGGGTTTCTGGCCTCTGCGGTGGACCCGGCCGTGACACAGATTGAATATGTGGCCAAGCATGTGGCCCCCACCGGCAAGAACTGGTGGCAGGTGGCCCTTGTGGTCGGCGTCGCGATGGGCGCTTTCATCTCCATGCGTTTTTCCGGCGCACGGCGGCAGGTGGTGTCGCCCATCTGGGCCCGTGCGCTCGGCACGCCCAGCCGGGGCGTGCGCTATGTGGTGGCCTTCTGCGCCGGCTTTCTCATGCTGTTTGGCGCGCGCATTGCCGATGGCTGCACCTCCGGCCATGGCCTTTCCGGCATGGCCCAGATGGCGGTCTCCTCCACCATTGCGGTGGCCTTCATGTTTGTGGGTGGCATCGCCACCGCCTTCCTCATTTTGCGCCGCATCTGAGCGCGCCGTTTCTGGAGACAGGCCATGTCCGTTTTTCCTGCCATCCTCACCGGCCTCGCCATGGGCATCGTGTTCGGCTTCGCCTTCGAGAAGGCCCGCGTGTTCGAGCCGGGCATGATTGTAGGCCAGATGCAGCTCCGCAATTTCACCATGCTGAAGGTGTTTCTCACCGCAGTCGCCACTGGCGCCGTGGTGCTGGCCCTGCTGCATGGCATGGGGCTCATCAAGCTGGGGCCGAAGGCCACCTTCTATGCGGCCGATATTTTCGGCGGTCTTCTGCTGGGGGCCGGCATCACGCTGGCCGGGGCCTGTCCGGGCACCATTCTGGCGCAGATCGGTGTGGGCTATCGTGATGCGCTCTTCACCCTTCTGGGCGGGATCGCCGGGGCCATTGCCTTCAGCTACGCCCAGCCGGCCCTGCAACCCCTTCTGTTCAGCGCCGGACCGGGCAAGATCACCTTCATGGACCTGACCGGCATTGCCTATCCCGTGCTGGCCATCGGTCTGGCCGTGGTGCTGGTGATTGCTCTGGTGCTGCTGGAGCGCTGGCGACCCTGGCGGGCCGATATGGGCGCCGATGTAGATGGTGATTTCGGCCCCCGCGCCTGAACGTCCGGGTGCGCCGCGCATATTGCTGGCGCGCCCTTTTCCAATGCTCCCAATGGGAGGCTTCATGAGCCAGCCCCTGAACGCCGCCACCGGCGGCAAACCGCAAATCGTGATTCTCGGGGCCGGCTTTGCCGCCCTCACCGCCATTCGCGAGCTACGCCGCCTTCAGGTCCAGGCGGATATCACGGTGATCGCCCCGACCGACACGCTGGTCTATCTGCCCAGCCTGATCTGGATTCCCGCCGGCCTGCGTCGCGGGGAAGACCTGAAAGTTCCGCTGGCGGATTTCTTCGCGAAGCATCAGGTGCGGCACATTCAGGCCCGTGTCGATGGGCTGAGCACCGATGGCCGCACCGTGGAAACCACGGCCGGGCCTGTGGTGAATGATCTGCTGCTGATCGCCTCTGGCGGGCGCTATATCCGCAAGCTGCCGGGCATTGAGAATGCGCTCATCCCCTGCGAGGGCATCGCCTCCGCTGAAGCCATTCGCGACCGGCTGGCCGCGATGGAACGCGGCACGGTAGCCATAGGCTTTGGCGGCAACCCCAAGGAGCCCACCGCCGTGCGCGGCGGGCCAATGTTCGAGTTCCTGTTCGGCGCGGATACACTGCTGCGCCGGCAGAAGCGGCGCGACAAGATCGACCTCGTTTTCTTCAACCCCTCTCCCCGCCCCGGCCAGCGCCTCGGCCCCAAGGCCGTGGACGGGCTGCTGAAGCAGATGAGGAAACGCGACATCAAGACCCATCTGGGCCACAAGCTGGTACGTTTCGAGCCGGACAAGGTGATAACGGAAGGTGGGGAATTTCCGGCCGATCTCATTCTCTTCATGCCCGGCCTGACAGGGCCGGCCTGGCTCGACCAGACCGAGTTGCCCCGCTCACCCGGCGGCTTCGTTCAGGCCACCGCAACCTGTGCCGTGCCGGGGCTGAAGCATGTTTATGTGGCGGGCGACGCCGGCTCCTTTCCCGGACCGGACTGGATGCCCAAGCAGGCCCATCAGGCCGACCTTCAGGCCCAGACCGCCGCCCAGAATATGGCCGAGGAACTGAAGGGCCAGCCGGGCCTCCGGCATTTCAAGCCGGAGCTCATCTGCATCGTGGATACACTGGATGCCGGCATGCTGGTGTTCCGCAACAACAAACGCAGCGTCACCCTGCCGCGCATGGGGCCTTTCCACACCATGAAGCGCATGTTCGAGCAGCACTATCTGAAAGCCTATCGCACACGCTGAACCTTCACCCGGCTTGCAGACCGGGAGAAGATACGAAAACGGGGGCCGCCGGCCCCCGTTTCATATGCAATGCCCTATACTGGTGAGAACGCTCGCCCTCACCGGCTTCTGGCGCGTTCTCTCACTTGCCAGCGTCCGTGCCAGCCTCGCCGCCTTCGGGGGCGGCATCCGCTGCGGGGGCGGCCTCAGCCTTCGGCCCACCGCGCGACACACCCACCATGGCCGGGCGCAAAACCCGTTCACTGATGAGATAGCCGGCCTGCACCACCTGCACCACCGTGCCGGAAGGCACGCTTGGGTCCGGCACCTCAAACATCGCCTGGTGCTTGTTCGGATCGAACTTCTCGCCCTGCGGGTCAATCCTGTGAACACCCTGCTTCTCAAGCGCCTTGCCGAGGCCGCGCTCAGTCAGCTCAATGCCTTCGATCAACCCCTTGAGCGGACCTTCAGCCTGAGCCCTGGCGTCATCATCCAGAACGGAAAGCGCACGGGCCAGATCATCCGCCACCGTCAGCACATCACGAGCGAAGGAGGCGACGCCATAGGTCTTGGCATCGGCCACTTCACGCGCGGCGCGGCGGCGCACATTCTCCACCTCGGCGAGGGCGCGCAGACATTTGTCCTTCAGACTGGCCACTTCCTCTTCAAGCCGTGCGCGCTCGGCATCAGCAAAAGCCCCGGCTTCCACCTGCTCCAGCTGTTCGGCGGGCGCTACACCCTCATTTTCGTCCTTGCCGGTCTCAGGCGCGCTCGTCTGGTCGCTCATCCGGTCTTTCCCCCTGACTGCAATGACCCCTTCCGTCCTGGAAAGCGGTCTGAACATTTCATAGAATATCTCTGTCGCGCATATCGGGGGGGCGGGCGGAAAAATCAAGTCTGCCCGGCCTGTAACTGGACATTGCCAGCCCCGCTGCCCCGAAAAACCTCAGCGGAACAAACCTCAACGGAACATGGCCAGACGCTGCGCCGCGCTGTTTTCCGTCTCCGCCTCCAGCAACAGGGAGGCTTCGGCCATCGGCATGGGGCGGTAGAACAGGAAGCCTTGCGCATAATGGCACCCGCGCCGACGCAGAAAATGCGCCTGCCCATGGGTTTCCACGCCTTCCGCCACCACACGCAGGCGCAGATCCTGCGCCAGTTCGATCACCGTTCGCACAATGGCAGTATCGAAAGGATCGCTCTCAATATCCTTCACGAACCCCCGGTCGATCTTGATGACATCAATCGGCAACTGCTTCAGATGCACAAGAGAAGCGTAGCCGGTGCCAAAATCATCAAATGACACCCCCACCCCGGCCGCGCGCAACTCTTCCAGAATGCCGCGCACCTGCGACAAATCCTGCCCCATAAACACGGTTTCGGTGATTTCCACCTCGAAATGGGCCGGGTCCACCCCGCCCTCGCGGAACTGATCCAGCAGACTGACGGCCAGATCCTTGTGGGTGAACTGCGCTGCGGAAAGATTGATGGCGATACGACCGCAAGACAACCCGCCGGCGATCCAGCCCTGCACATCCTGCGTCACCTTCCGCACCATGCGCTCGCCAATCAGCTCCGCCAGTTCCGGGTCGGACAGGGCCAGAGGAAAGGCCGCCGGCCCCAGCACCGGCTTTCCCGGTGGATGCCAGCGCACCAGAGCCTCAAACCCTTCCAGCCGGCCCGTGGCGAGGGACACCTTGGGCTGATAATAGGGGATGATCTCATCACGCTCGAGAGCGGCCGTAATGTCCTGCTTCTGGCTCAGGCGGGTCTGCACCGCCTGGCGCAAGGCCGGCATGTAACACATGGAGCGGTTGCCGCCCTGCTGCTTGGCCGCATGCAGGGCAAGATCCGCATCTTTCATCAGGTCGCCATAGATACGGTCATGCTCCGGGCAGGATGCAATGCCGATGCTGGCCTGCGCAACCAGCCTCCACCCTTCATGGGTCATGGGCCGGCGCAGTTCGGTCGCAATGGAACGCGCCAGTTGTTCGCCCTGCTGAAGCGCGCCCGGAGCCACCAGCATGACGATGAACTCATCGCCCCCCAGCCGCGCAACCAGCCCCTTGTTCCCCACCAGTTCCACGAGGCGATGCGCCGATTCCCGCAGCACGGCATCTCCGGCATCGTGGCCCTGCCCGTCATTCACATCCTTCAGCCGGTCCAGATCCACCAGGAGCAGGCAGACGCTCTGCTCCGGCTGGCGCTGCTCAAGCGCGGCCTGCAAACTCTCCTGAAAGGCGGTGCGGTTGGGCAGGCCGGTGAGGGCATCATGAAGGGCAGCATAGCGGATCTTCTGTTCCACAGCGATGCGCTCGGTCACATCCACCATGGCGGCGACAAGGCTGGGATAGCCTCCCATGCGCACATATTGGGCCACCAGAACCACGGTGCGCACCTCACCACTGGCCAGCCGGATGGGAACCTCGAAATCCGTGACCCGCCCCTCCTTGCGCAGCCGGGCCACCAGTATTTCGCGAACATCCGGCTGCACATAGATCTCACTGCACCGCAACGCGGCGAATGCCTCCTCCGGCCCGCCATAGAAGCGATACGCCGCGGCATTGAATTTCAGCATGCGCCCATCGGCAAGCCGGGTCACGACAAGAGGCAGAGGCACGGCCTGAAAGGTCTGCTCCAGCCGGTTTTCGCTCTCGCGCAGCTGGATATTCGCCCGGCGCTCGGCCTGAACGGCCTCCCACTGCCGGCGTTCCAGATGATTGGTGCGCAACACGATCAGGATCAGCCCGATATTGAGCCCCACCACCGCCAAAAGCAAAGACATGGAGGCGGCCCATTCCGGGATGAAAGACAGATAACTGGCCAGAAGTACGGCGCTGCTCCCCGCCCCGCCCAGCAGGCGCAGCGGGAAGGAGATGGGCACGCCAAGATAGAAGGTGCAAGGCAGCAGCAGCACTGCGAACAACGCCATATCATCCGGCACACTTACAAACAGGGCGCCAGCCAGCGTCACCATCCATTCCCATGCGACAGAGAGAGCTTCAAGAACGGCCGGCTGCTTCACCCAGCGCGTCGCCACCAGGCACAGCAGGCTCACCCCGCTGCTGATGAGAAGAGCGGCCATGGTCACCGCCTGCGCTTCCGCCTGCTCGGCGGCAGACAGCCCCTCCGCGCCATCCGTGCGCAGAATCAGCGGCATGAAGACAAGACTCAGGACCAGAACCAGCAGAAACAGGATGCGGGCATGTCTGAGATCCCCAGCGAAACGCGCCTGACGAAAATGGACTTCGCGCGCGCGATCAACGAACGCCCCCCCAAACATGCTGAGGCCCAAGATTCCGGAACCCGTATCCCGCCCCATATCCGTCGCTCCCCATCTGCTGCGCGGAATGATAGCGGGACAAAAATCATTCGGAAACAATGATGCGCACGCAGGGGTTGCTTTTCGCATGTCCGAACACCCACCCTGCACACAAGCCGCTTTCGGTCGCCGACTCATCTGCGAGATGTCTGGTCTGGACGCCCGGCCATGGCTATATGGCGAGGCCCGATGGTCGCGCCCTCTGCCCGACCATGCCCAGCAGGAGCCGGCCAATGCTTCGGAACAAGCGCATCCTCCTCGTCATTGGCGGGGGTATTGCAGCCTATAAATGCCTTGAGCTGATCCGCCGCCTGAAAGAGCGCGGCGCCACCGTGCGCACCATTCTCACCCCCTCCGCCCAGCAATTCGTGACCCCGCTCGCCGTGGGCGCGATCAGCGGGGAGCGGGTGTTCACCGATCTGTTCGACCTGACCGCCGAGCACGATATCGGCCATATCCGCCTCTCGCGGGAGGCGGACCTCGTGGTGGTGGCTCCGGCCACGGCGGACCTGATGGCACGCATGGCGCACGGCCGCGCCGATGATCTGGCGACAACGGCGCTGATTGCCACAGACAAGCCTGTTCTGATGGCTCCGGCCATGAATCCGCGCATGTGGGGACATCCGGCCACCCGGCGCAATCTGGCGCTGCTGGAGGCGGATGGCATCATGCGCATCGGCCCCAATGCCGGAGCGATGGCCGAGCGGGGCGAATTCGGCGAAGGGCGCATGGCCGAGCCGATGGAGATTCTGGCCGCCATTGAGGCCCATTTCAATGCTGCGGCTGGCGGGGCGGAGAACACCCTTCTGGCTGGCAAACGCATTCTCATCACCTCCGGCCCCACCCATGAGCCGATTGATCCGGTGCGCTTCATCGCCAACCGCTCCTCCGGCAAGCAGGGCCACGCCATTGCGGCGGCGGCGGCAGCGGCCGGGGCGGATGTGACGCTGGTTTCCGGGCCGGTGGAAATTGCCGATCCACCCGGCGTACGCACCCTGCATGTGGAAAGCGCCCGCCAGATGCTGGCTGCCGTGGATGAAAACCTGCCAGCCGATGTCGCCATCTTCACCGCCGCCGTGGCCGACTGGCGGGTCGCGGACGCCTCGGACCAGAAGATCAAGAAGGGTCCGCAGGGCATCCCCACCCTGCAACTGGTGGAAAACCCGGACATTCTCGCCACGGTTTCCCGCCATGCCACGCTGCGCCCACATCTGGTGGTGGGTTTCGCCGCCGAGACCGAGCATGTGCTGGACCATGCCCGCGCCAAGCTCGCCCGCAAGGGGTGCGATCTCATCGTCGCCAATGATGTCTCGCCCGCAGGCGGGGTGATGGGCGGTGACAGCAACACCGTTCATCTGGTGAGCGCCACGGGCGTGGAAGACTGGCCCACCGCTTCCAAGGCGGAGGTCGCCCGGCGGCTCGTGCACCATATTTCCACCCTTCTGAACGCCCCGACCGAAGGACAAGCCTGATGACCGGCTCCCCCACACAGCCCATGCCCCTCATCGTTCCGGTGCAATGCCTGCCTCATGGAGAGGGCCTGCCCCTTCCCGCACAGGCCAGCGCCGGCGCGGCGGGTCTGGATCTGCCCGCCGCCATCGCCGAGGGAGAAGAGCTGGTGCTGGAACCGGGGCGTTTTCTAGCTGTGCCCACCGGGCTGGCCCTGGCCCTGCCGCAAGGTTTTGAAGGGCAGGTGCGCCCGCGCTCCGGCCTGGCGCTGAAGCATGGCGTGACCGTGCTGAACGCCCCCGGCACCGTGGATGCGGATTATCGCGGTGAGGTGAAGGTCATCCTCATCAATCATGGGCCGGAAGCCTTCACCATCACGCGTGGCATGCGCATCGCCCAACTGGTGATTGCGCCCGTGATACAAATAATGCTGGAAAATTCTGGGAATTTGGATAAAACTGCACGCGGTTCCGGTGGTTTTGGTTCAACAGGGCTATCCGGTCTGTAGAGTCAGCAGCAGTTACAGCCTCATGCCGCGTTTATCTGACAAAAGCCTTCTCGCCATCGCCGCCGTGGTGGATGTAGCCATTCATGCCCGTGGCGCGCCTGTGGCCGCCAAGGCGCTGGCGGCCCGCCACAGCCTGCCGCCCCGCCGGCTGGAGCCGGTCTTGCAGGCGCTGGTTCATGCCGGCGTGCTGAAGGGTGTGCGTGGCCCGCGCGGCGGCTATGAGCTGGCCCGCGAGCGCAGACGCATTTCCGTGGCGCAAATCGTGCGGGTGGTCGAGGGCTCCGAGGATGAGAAGGACATCATCCTCCCCGTCCTTGTCTCGGAAGTGGTTCAGCCTGCCGTTGCCGCCGCCGAAAGCACCTTCGACGCCGCACTGGATGAAGTGACGCTGGAGGATCTGTGTCGCTCTGCCGATACCAGCGGCCACGGCCCCGAGCCTGAGCGTATTGATTTTACCATCTGAGCCTGTCTTTCAGACAATCCGGCAACAGGACCGGAGCACAGGCACAGTTCTGACATTCAAGGAGACACCCCATGGCTGACAGCGCCAAGATCGTTTCCGCCGCCTCCCACCGTCCGGGCCGGGGCAGAATCTATGATTCCATCACCGAGACCGTCGGCAACACGCCGCTGGTGCGGCTGAAGCGCCTGCCCGCTTTGCGCGGCGCCAAGGCCGAGATTCTCGCCAAGCTCGAATTCTTCAATCCCCTCAACAGCGTCAAGGACCGCATCGGCGTCGCCATGATCGAGGCGATGGAGAGGGAAGGCGTCCTCGATGCCGATACCGTGTTGGTGGAGCCCACCTCCGGCAATACCGGCATCGCGCTGGCCTTCGTGGCTGCTTCGCGTGGCTACCGGCTGATGCTGGTGATGCCCGAGAGCATGTCCATCGAGCGCCGCAAGATGCTGGCCCTGCTGGGCGCTGAACTGGTGCTCACCCCCGCCAGCCAGGGCATGAAGGGCGCTGTCACCAAGGCCGAGCAGCTTCTGGAAGAACTGCCCAAGGCGGTGATGCCGCAGCAGTTCCGCAACAAGGCCAACCCGGCCATTCACCGTTCCACCACGGCAGAGGAAATCTGGAACGATACCCAGGGCCATGTGGATGCGGTGGTATCCGGCGTCGGCACCGGCGGCACGCTCACCGGCATCGGCCAGGTACTGAAGGAGCGCAAGCCCGGCCTGCGCATGGTGGCGGTGGAGCCGGAGGATTCCCCCGTGCTCTCCGGCGGCGCACCCGGCCCGCACAAGATCCAGGGCATTGGCGCGGGCTTCGTGCCGGCCGTTCTGGAACGCGCCATCATCGACGAGGTGGTGACGGTCGGCAACCAGACCGCCTTTGACACCGCCCGCGCCCTCGCGCGCTATGAAGGCATTGCCGGCGGCATTTCTTCTGGTGCGGCCGTGGCCGCCGCCATCGAAATCGCCCAACGCGACGATATGGCCGGCAAGCAGATTGTGGTTATCGTGCCTTCCTTCGCCGAGCGCTACCTCTCCACCGCCCTGTTTGAAGGGCTGTGAGAGCGCTGCCCTGATCGCAGATTGAGCACCAACCTTATCGCGCCGCCCGCAAGAACCTCTTCGGGCGGCGCATTGCGTTTTGTAACGCCACTTTTTCCCGTAAAGCGTGCGCGGGGTCGGCCCGGCATCACAGGGGCACTCCTCATGGCGAGGCTCAAGATGAAATGGCACAGGCATTTCCGGCCTGTCCTTTTCATGGAAGCGCGCCATCGGACTTTCTGCGGCCAAGGGCCGACAGCTGTCCTGAAGCATGCCTCTGCCGCTCATCCATCACACCCACAGGAACACCGCAGCTATGACTCGCGCCCATTGGAGCTCTGGGCATTGACCTGCCCGCACGCTCGGCCTACCTCCAAGGCAGGATGCTGAAGAGAGACCGCATCGTGCGCAGCACCGGCCTCTTCTTCCAGGAATGCGCCCGAGGATGCCCGCATGAATGACCACAGCCTGCCCGGAACCGACGCCCCTGCCCCGGTCGTGCCGGCCGAATTGCTGGAAGCCGGCCCGGCTCCGCGCCATCTCACCGTGGGGGTGCCGGTTGGTCAGGTCATGGTGGGTGGCGGCGCGCCTGTCGTCGTGCAATCCATGACCAACACCGATACGGCGGACATCATGTCCACCGTGCGGCAGGTGGCGGCGCTGGCGCGGGCCGGCTCGGAAATCGTGCGCATCACGGTGGATCGGGATGAGGCCGCGGCCGCCGTGCCGCATATCCATGAAAAGCTTCTGGCCATGGGCCTTGATGTGCCGCTGGTGGGTGATTTCCACTATATCGGCCACACGCTGCTGGCCAATCATCCGGCCTGTGCCGAGGCGCTGGCGAAATACCGCATCAATCCCGGCAATGTGGGCTTTGGAAACAAGAAGGACAGGCAGTTCGCCGCCATTGTGGAAACCGCCATCCGCCACGACAAGCCGGTGCGCATCGGCGCGAACTGGGGCTCTCTGGATGGCGAACTGCTCACCCGGCTGATGGATGAAAATGCGCGTCTGCCCCGGCCGGCGGAAGCGCGTGCCGTCACGCGGGAGGCGCTGGTGCGCTCAGCCCTGCTCTCGGCTGTGCTGGCGGAAGAAATCGGCCTGCCGCGCAATCGCATCATCCTGTCGGCCAAGGTGTCAGCGGTGCAGGATCTGATTACCGTTTATGGCGAACTGGCCCGCCGCTCCGATTATGCCCTGCATCTGGGGCTGACCGAGGCGGGCATGGGCTCCAAAGGCATTGTCGCCTCCTCCACTGCCATGGGCGTGCTGCTGCAACAGGGCATTGGCGACACCATCCGTGTCTCCCTCACCCCGGAGCCGGGTGGAGACCGCACCCGTGAGGTGCAGGTGGCGCAGGAAATGTTGCAGACCATGGGCCTGCGCACCTTCGTGCCACTGGTCGCCGCTTGCCCCGGTTGCGGACGCACCACCTCCACCGTGTTTCAGGAACTGGCGCAGAGTGTTCAGGCGATGATCCGCGAGGCCATGCCCCGCTGGAAACAGACCTATCCCGGTGTGGAAGCGCTGAATGTGGCGGTGATGGGCTGCATCGTGAACGGGCCGGGCGAATCCAAGCATGCCGATATCGGCATCTCCCTGCCCGGCACCGGCGAAAGCCCCGCCGCGCCCGTCTATATTGAGGGCCGCAAGGCCGCCACCCTGCGCGGACCCAATATTCAGGAAGATTTCCGCGCCATGGTGGAAGCCTATGTGGAGCAGCGCTTCGGCTTGGGCGACAAGGCCAGCGAAAGCAAGGCCGGCGCACCGGATGCGGCCGAACAGGCCCCCGGACCGGCCTGACCTTACGTTACGAAAATTTCATCTGGCCTGCCCTACCGCTGCCATTCCGGCCTGCCCATATCTGGAAGACCGAATGACCGGAGGCCCCTGAAGATGACCCCCGAGGAACGTGCCCTTATTGACGGCCTGTTCGAGCGTATCCGCAGTGTTGAAAGCCAGCAGCAGGACCCCGAGGCGCAGGATCTGATTTCCCGCCGCGTGGCAGAATCGCCTGTGGCCGCTTATGCGCTGGTCCAGAGTGTTCTGGTGCAGGATCACGCCCTTCAACAGGCCATGACCCGCGTGCAAGAGCTGGAAAGCCGGCTGGAACAGGCCGAAGCCCGCATCCTCGCGGCTGAAGAGCAGGCGCGGGAAGCAGCGCAGCAGCCCGCAGCCGGAGGTTTTCTGGGCGGGCTTCTGGGAGGCGGGCGCTCTTCGGTGCCCAATGCCGGAACGCGCGCCTCCGGGCCGGCCAGTGCAATGGCGGCACGCGCTCCAGCACCCGGAAACACCTCTGGAAAAGCGCCCATGGGCACGCCGCCCGGCTTCGGCCAGCGGAATGCGGCAGATGCGCAACGCCAGGCTTCCGGCCCGTGGGGCCAGCAAGGCGCACAGCAGGGGGGGCCGGCTTATGGCCAGCAGCCCCAGCGTGGCGGCATGATGGGCGGCGGTGGCGGCGGCTTCATGCAGAATGCGCTGGCCACGGCGGCCGGTGTGGCCGGTGGCGCACTGCTGTTCAGCGGCATCCAGAGCATGTTGTCTGGTGGTGAGGGCCCGGTGGCCCAGCAGGCCGCAGCCGAAACCGGCGCAGCAGATACACCCGCAGCGGCCGATGCCAGCGTTGCCGATGCCAGCGCCGCAGATACGGGTGGGGTGGAGGCCACACCCGCCGTGGATCACGCCATGGATGACGGGGGCTGGAACGCCGCCCCGCAGGAAGCCAGCCATGATGGTGGCGGCTGGGATGATTCCTCCCAATGGGATGATGGCGGCTTCGATGATGGGGGATTTGATGATGGGGGCTGGGCCTGACTCCGGTCACCCTCTCTTTCCCTGAACGTCCTGTTCGATTGACCTTTCCAAGTTTGATTGACCTCCCAAGTCCGACTGTTCCCGTGCATCCTTCCCGGTGCACGGGCTTTTCTTTTCGCTGCCCGCCCCGCTTGTTCCGAAGGCTTCCGCCTTGCTAAAGGTTTTCTCTCAAAGGGGAAACCGGTCCGCGACAGCAACAGGGAGGGCAGACAGATGACGCCATTTGGACGCCGCCTGCGGGAATTGCGTGCGGAACGCGGCGTGACGCTCACCGACATGGCCCTGGCTATCGGCGTCAGCCCCACCTATCTGTCTGCGCTGGAAAACGGCCGCCGCGGCAAGCCCACATGGGCGCTGGTTCAGCGCATCATCGCCTATTTCAATATCATCTGGGACGATGCCGAAGATTTGCAGCGCCTGGCCGAACTCTCCCAGCCCAAGGTCAGCGTGGATACAGGCGGCCTCAGCCCGGAAGCGACAGAGTTGGCCAATCTGCTGGCCAGAGAAATTCGCCATCTGCCGCATGAATCGGTAGCCGAGCTTCTGGGCCGTCTGAAAATTCTGTGCAAGCGACCGGGACGCTAAAAGCCCCCCCGGTTTCCGCCTCACCCTGAACCGGCGACCACGCGGAGCGACTGGCCCTGCGCCTTCTGCCAGGCCAGTCGCTTGCGATACAGCGTGGACGGCGCCAGATCCAGCGCACTGGCGGCCAGCGTCACATTGCCATCAAAGGCGGCGATCGCCTCCTCAATCACCCGCCGTTCCACCACCGCGAAGGGCTCAATCAGCCCCGCCTGTCTCGCCGCAACCGGCGCTTCCACGTATGCCCCCATGGCGGCGACATCCGCCTGAGAAAGAACCGGCCCGGCCCGCTCCGTCTCCATAATATCCTCATCCAGCAGACGCACAGGCACCACCGGCCCATCGCTCAGCACGACAACGCGGCGCATGAGATTTTGCAATTCACGCACATTGCCGCGCCAGTGCCGTTGCATCAGCGCGGCAGCCGCTTCGGCGCCCAGCCGCGGCATGGGGCGGCCTTCCTCGCCGGCGAAACGAGCCAGAAAAGCCTCCGCCAGTCGCAACACATCCTCGCCCCGCTCACGCAGCGGCGGCAGATGCAGATGCAGCACATGCAGGCGATAGAACAGATCTTCCCTCAAACGGCCCGCCCTGACCTCCGCCACCGGGTCCCGGTTGGTAGCGCATACAATGCGCACATCCACCTGTCGCTCATGCCCCTCGCCAATGCGCCGCACCCTGCCCTCTTGCAGAACGCGCAACAGCTTGGCCTGCAAGGCCAGATCCATTTCGCCGATCTCATCCAGAAAGAGCGTGCCGCCATCGGCCAGCTCCACCGCTCCGGCGCGGTCGGCATGCGCGCCGGTGAAAGCGCCACGCACATGGCCGAACATCTCGCTTTCCATCAGCTCTCGCGGAATGGCGCTGCAATTCACCGCATGAAAAGGCGCATCATGGCGCGGCGAACGGGCATGCACGGCGGCTGCGGCCAGCTCCTTACCGGTGCCGCTCTCACCTGTCACAAAAACGGGCGCGCGGGAGGACGCGATCCGGCCGATGCGCTCATAAATGCGGGCCATGGCGGGAGAACGTCCCAGAAAACCGCAAAAATCCGCGCCCTGCGCTGTGGTGGGCGCGCGCGTATCCGCCCGAAGGGCGCGACGCCTCTCACCCCGGTTCGTTCTGGCCACAGCCAGCAGGCGCTCCACCACCTCTTCCGCCCGCAAGGGCTTGAGCGCCACATCCTGCGCGCCGCTACGCATGGCCGCGACAGCCCCTGCCACCGAGCCCTGATCGAGCGCCGCCACAATGCCGCCCGCAAAACCCGCCGCAAGAAGGCGCTCCAGCCCGGCCTCTTCTCCCGGCATCAAGGCCACCAGCGCCACATCGGCACCCTTCACCAGCGCACAGGCCGCATCCAGCCCATCCGCCTCCAGAACATTCAGCAGCTCATGACGCCCCAGCGCCGCGCGCAAGACACGACGGGCCGCTGGGTCTGGATCACACAACAAGATGCGCAAACCTCTGGACGCGGCAATGCTGGAATTGAAACGCTCGGAAACGGGACAGCCGATCATCAAAATCTTGTCATGACAGAGGAGAGATCAAACATGAAAATACCCATCGGGGCGTAAACAAAACTTGAGCAACGCCTGAACAACTCTCGGGAAATTCCTGCCGGCCCATCGCCTGCTCTCATCCGCGCGGCGGCTTGCCCTCACCCGCGCGGCGGCTTGCCGGCCTCCAACGCCCCCGGCAGGCCGGCATCTTCCAGAACAACCAGAACCTGACGATATAATTCCGGCGTCGGCAGAAGGTGGCGTACCAGCCAGTGCACGGCTTCCGGGTTGCCGCCATCACCCTGCGTCAAGGTACGCACCAGCCTTTGCGCTTCCCCCTCACGCCCCAGCATATGCAGCGCCAGAACCTGAGCAATGCGGTTTTGCGGGCTGGGATGAAGGCTGAGTTGAGGCAAAAGGCTCCGCGCCGCAGGCACATCGTGTTTCAGAAAAGCCGCAAGCGCCAGATAGGCATCCTGCAAGGGCAGACGCGCAGCACCATGGGCGCGCGCCTGCATCAGCAGCGCCTCGCCCTCTTCCACCCGGCCGGCCCCGATAAACACCTGCCCGACCGTGGCGGCGACATCAAAATCCAGCGGGTTCAGCTGCAAAGCCCGCGCACCGGAGGCAAGAGCCGCAGCACTCTCCCCCAGAAACAACTGGGATTGCGCCAGGGTACGGGCGGCAAAGGCGCTGGAAGGCGCCAGATCCACGGCCAGTTCCGCCTCCCGAAGGATCAGCGCGGCCCCGGCCTCGGAAAGCGGCTCCGCCTGCCGCATCGCCTGATCCAGAAGGGCGGCGGCCCTTACAGCATGGCCCAGGGCAAATTCCCTGTCCCGCACGGTCAGTTCAGCCAGGCAATGCCCGGAAATATCCGGCTCGGCGCTGCCATCTCCCCGCAATATGGCGAAGGTTTCGGCAATGCAGCCAAAACCGGATTGCGGGGCCTGCGCCAATACCCGTGAACGGGCGCGCACCGGCACCACGCCATAATTTTCCATCAGCACGGTGGAAAGCTCGCGCACCACCGCCTGCTCCCCCCGCACATCTGCGGCATGGGTCGGGCCTTCCAGTGTACTGGACCAGATAATCACACCCGAACAACGGTCTGTCAGATGCAGCAGCAGAGTCGTGCCACCATCCGCACGGGGCACAGCCATGCCATTGAGGGAGAAGACCGAACGCGGCGCCGCATCGCTACATTCCCGGCGCACCTGATCCGCCCCGCTGCGGGCGCTGGCGCGCACATCCACAAAATCGAACTGGGCGAAAGCATCGCGCAGCCGCTCTTCCAGACGTCGCAACCCAGCGACATCCAGCGCGCTGGCAACCGCACCGTCCTGTCTGGCCCCGGCGGCAAGGCTCCACTCCCCCACTTCCACAATGGGTAGGCGAACACGATTTTGCGCCCGAGACGCGCCCCCCTCGCCGGCTGGCGTGGAAAACAGCCCTCGGGAAAAAAAGGACAAGGATGGCAGGCTCAGCATGGCCATGCCTGCCACCAGCCCGGCTGCCACATAGCCGGCAAGACGCCACCCGCTGGCCCGCCGAACCGGGCTGGCCTCGTCATCACGGGCAGGCACACCTTCCGGGGCTGAAACTGGTGCTGAAGATGGCCCTCTGCCCGGCTCTTCCGGCAGAGCGGCCGGCCCGCGCCCCGGCGGGGGCGGCACCGGCAACGCGCCCTCTTCCCCGGTCCCCGCCCCTGCGGGCATGGCCGGGAGAGGGGCGGCCGGCTCGACAGGCACAGATGACGTGGCAGGCAACGGCTCCAGCGTGGAGATGCGGTCTTCGAAGACCGGCACATATCCACCCTTGGGAATGAGGATACGCAGCGGGTCGGCCTGCCCATCCCCGCTATAATAGCTTTGCAGGGCCCGGCGCAGACGGGTCGCCTCCACCCGCACGATCGGGTCGGCCTGCGGATCGAAGGAGGACGGCCGGCCCAGCGCTTCCACCGCGATGGTGTAGCCCTTGATCTGCTCGGCCCGGCCGGCCAGGGTCGCCTCCACCACGAAACGCAGGAATGTCGCCAGACGCGGCGAACTGCGCAAATCATCAGAGACCAGCACCCGCTCCAGAGCAGCACGGACACAGGCCGCACGGGTGGTCACCGCCGCATCGGCGGGGAGGTTTTTCAGGCGGGCATCAGCAGGAGACCGACCATCAGGAGGGGGAAAGGCGGGCGCAGCCTGACGGGCCGGCGCAGAAGCTGCGGCCTGCTGCCCGTTACGCATGTCCTCCCCGGCGGGGTCCGGCGTATCCGGCCTGGTTGTCCCGTCATTCCCTATGGTCATGAAAACCTTGTCAACCAGAAGCGAAGGACATGCAAGCAGTACCTGCAAACGAGACCCGCTTGCGGATAAACGCCCGCATGACGCCCAAGGTTTGCGTGCAGAACCCCGGCTTGCCGGGCCTACAGCACATTTCCCCCATACAATGGCCCGGAAAAATGCTCTAGCCTGCGGGGTCAGCCCGGCCCAGCCAGATGCCCCCGCCGGGCCGCGCGCAAGGAGATGCTCCATGGTTCAGGATGAGATGCGTCCGGCAGTGGCGCCGAACGATCTGGATGCGTTCTGGATGCCTTTTACGGCCAACCGCGCCTTCAAGGCGCGCCCGCGCCTGATCGCCGGCGCGCAGGACATGCACTATTTCACCCCCGAAGGCCGCGCCATTCTGGATGGATGCGCCGGGCTGTGGTGCGTCAATCCCGGCCACAATCGCACCTCCATCGTGGAAGCCATCCGCACTGCGGCGTCCACGCTCGATTTTGGCCCCACCTTCCAGTATGGCCACCCGGACGCCTTCCGTCTGGCCAGCCGTATCGCCGCGCTCGCCCCCGGTGATCTCGATCATGTCTTCTTCTGCAATTCCGGCTCGGAAGCGGTGGATACGGCGCTGAAGATCGCGCTGGCTTATCACAATCTCAACGGGCATGGCTCCCGCACCCGGCTTATCGGACGAGAACGGGCCTATCATGGCGTTGGCTTTGGTGGCATTTCGGTAGGTGGCATCGTCACCAACCGGCGCAGCTACGGGCCCATGCTGCCGGGCACCGATCATCTGCGCACCACCTATGATCGCGAGCATCAGGCCTTCACCAAGGGCGAACCGGACCATGGCGCGCATTTCGCGGATGATCTGGAGCGGCTCGTGGCGCTGCATGACGCCTCCACCATCGCCGCGGTGATCGTGGAGCCCATGAGCGGCTCCACCGGCGTTCTGCCAGCACCGCGCGGCTATCTGCAACGGCTGCGTGAGATCTGCGACCGGCATGGCATTCTGCTGGTGTTTGATGAGGTCATCACCGGCTTTGGTCGGCTGGGTTTCGCCTTCGCCGCCGAGCGCTATGGCGTGGTGCCGGATATGATCACCTTCGCCAAGGGCGTCACCGCCGGGGCCGTGCCCATGGGCGGCGTGCTGGTGCGCAAACCCATTCATGATGCCTTCATGCAGGGCCCGCCCCACGCCATCGAACTGTTCCATGGTTATACCTATTCAGCCCATCCGCTGGCCTGCGCCGCCGGCCTCGCCACGCTGGATCTCTATGCCGACGAGGAGCTGTTCGCCCGCGCCCGTGCCATGGAGCCGGTGATGGCGGATGCCGCCATGAGCCTTTCCGAAATGCCCGGCGTGCTGGATATCCGCACAGTGGGCCTCACCGCCGCATTCGATCTCGCCCCGCGCGAGGGCGCACCCGGCGCGAAGGGCTATGAGGCGCTGGAGCGCGCCTTCCACGATGAAGGGCTGATGCTGCGCACTTCGGGCGATACGCTGGTGCTGGCTCCCCCGCTCATCATCTCCGAAGCACAGATCGCCGAGGCCGTCAGCAAGATCGCCCGGATCATCGGCCATCTCAACTGAAGCGCATGAACTGAAAGGACAGGGAACGGGCGGCCGGATGCGCGCACCATCTTGCGCAGGCCCCCGCCCGTCCCCATCCTTCTTGCATGACGCGGAATGCGCGGGGATCAGGCATGAACCATGTGAAAACGGCGATGCTTCTGGCGGGCCTCACGGCCCTCTTCATGGCTGTGGGATTTGCCCTTGGCGGCTCGGGCGGCATGATTATCGCCTTTGTCGTCGCCACCGCCATGAATTTGTTCAGCTACTGGAACTCGGACAAGATGGTGCTGCGCATGTATGGCGCACGGGAGGTGGATGCCCACACCGCACCGGAGTTCTACAATCTCGTGGCCGAACTGGCGCACCGGGCAGAGCTGCCCATGCCGCGCGTCTATATCATGGATAATCCGCAGCCCAACGCCTTCGCCACCGGGCGCAACCCGCAGCATGGGGCCGTGGCCGCCACCACCGGGCTGCTCAACAGCCTGAGCCGGGATGAGGTGGCCGGGGTGATGGCCCATGAGCTGGCGCATATCAAGCATTATGACACGCTCACCATGACCATCACCGCCACCATCGCCGGCGCCATTTCCATGCTGGCGAATTTCGGCATGTTTTTCGCGGGCAGCCGTGGCAACAATAACGGGCCGGGCCCCATCGCCACCATCGCCATGGTGGTCCTCGCCCCCATCGCCGCCATGCTGGTGCAGATGGCGATTTCCCGCTCACGCGAATATGAGGCAGACAGGGGCGGAGCGGAAATCTGCGGCCAGCCCATGGCGCTTGCCTCGGCACTGGCGCGGATCTCCGGCGAAGCCCATCAGGTGCATAATGATGAGGCCGAGGCCAACCCCGCCACCGCCCATATGTTCATCATCAACCCGCTCTCCGGCGCGCGGATGGACAATCTGTTCTCCACCCATCCAGCCACCGAGAACCGCATCGCCGCTCTGCGCGACATTGCCGGACGCATGGGAGGAGGAATGGGAGGAGGAATGGGCGGCATGTTTCGCCGGGCATCGCGCCCGCAGGCGCAGACCCCGGCTGCGGATCGCCCGGCAAGCGGCCCGGCCCACGGACCATGGGGCCAGCGTGGCTCCGAAGCAGATGACAGGCCCCGCCGCGGACCATGGGGCTGAAGCGCGCCACCCTCACCCATGGAGGGCCGGGGACAATCTTTCCTGTCGAATCCCGGCGCTATCCACAGCTCCCGCGCTGACAGGGCGGCGCTCTCTGGCTAGCTTGTCGCCATGAGCAAGACAGCCGCCCCACCTTCAGCCGTATCGACCTCCCCCGCCGACGCACAGGACAAGCCAGCCCGCAAGGAGGCGCAGAAGGGCGCGCATAAAGTCACGCCCATGATGGCGCAGTTTCTGGAGATCAAGGCCGCCAATCCCGACAGCCTGCTGTTCTACCGGATGGGCGATTTCTACGAGCTGTTCTTCACCGATGCGGAAATGGCCTCGCGCGCGCTGGGCATCGTGCTCACCAAACGCGGCAAGCATCAGGGGCAGGATATTCCCATGTGCGGCGTGCCGGTGGACCGCGCGGAGGAATATCTCAACAAGCTCATCGCCATGGGCTTCCGGGTTTCGGTCTGCGAGCAGATGGAAGACCCGGCGGAGGCGAAGAAGCGCGGCGGCAAATCCGTCGTCAAGCGCGGCGTCACCCGGCTCGTCACTCCCGGCACCCTCACCGAGGAGACGCTTCTGGATGCACGGCGCGAGAATGTGCTCGCCGCCCTGGCCCGCACCCGCGCGGGAGCCGACGCCTTCACCTATGCGCTGGCCTTTACCGACATGTCCACCGGCAGCTTCCGCGTGGCCGAAACCACCCGTGAGGATCTGGCCGGGGATCTGGCCCGGATCAACCCGGCCGAGATTCTGGTGTCAGATACCCTGCTGGATGACGCCGAGCTGAAGGCCCTGCTGCGCGAATGGCCGGCGGTGACGCCCCTGCCGCGGCAGCATTTCGAGGGGGCCGGGGCCGAACGGCGGCTGGCGGATTTCTATGGCGTTGCGGCGCTGGATGCCTTCGGCGCCTTCAGCCGGGTGGAGCTGATCGCAGCGGCGGCCATCATCTCCTATGTGGAGCGCACCCAGCTTGGCGCGCGTCCGGCCCTGCGCCGTCCCGCCAAGGAGGCTGCCGGCGACATCATGGTGATCGACGCCGGCACCCGCGCCAATCTGGAACTGGTGCGCACCACCTCCGGCGAGCGCAAGGGCTCGCTTCTGGCAGCAGTCGATCGCACGGTAACGGCCGCCGGCGCACGGCTTCTGGCCCGGCGCATCGCCGAGCCGCTCACCTCTCTTGCCGCTATCCGCGCCCGTCACGATGCGCTGGAATATCTGCTGGAGGATAACGGTCTGCGCACCGAGTTGCGCAGCCGCCTGGCCAGTGCACCGGACATGGCCCGCGCCCTCACCCGCCTTGCCGTGAACCGAGGTGGCCCGCGCGATCTGGCCGCCGTGCGCGATGGCCTTTCCGGGGCGCTGGCCCTGCGCGATTTGTTTTCGCCCGCCGCCCCTCTCGATATCACCCGCTGTCTGGATGCGCTCGCTGATGTCTCCGCCCCTCTGGCGCAGAAACTGACCTCAGCTCTCGCCGATGAACTGCCCGTGCACCGGCGTGATGGCGGCTTCATCCGCACCGGCTATGAGCGCGAGCTGGATGATACCCGCGCTCTGCGCGATGAAAGCCGGCGCGTGGTGGCCGCGCTGGAGAAGCGCTATGCCGGGGAAACCGGCGTCAAAACCCTCAAGATCCGTCACAATGCAGTGCTGGGCTATTTTGTGGAGGTGACGGCGCAGAATGCCCCGCGCCTTCAGGCCCCCCCGCATGACGCCATCTTCGTGCATCGCCAGACCATGGCCGGGGCCATGCGTTTCTCATCCGTGGAACTGGGGGAGCTGGAAAGCCGCATCTCCAGCGCCGGCGAACGGGCCATGGGGCTGGAACAGGCGGCGTTCGAGCGGCTTGCCCAGGCCATTGTCAATGAGGCCGACAGTATCCGCCTCGCCGCCGATGCGCTGGCCGAACTGGATGTGCTGGCCGGGCTGGCGGAACTGGCCAGCGTGGAACGCCATGTGCGCCCCCATATGGAGGAAGGCTGTGCCTTCCGTATCGAGGGCGGTCGCCACCCGGTGGTGGAGCAGGCGCTGGCGCGCGATGGCGGCCCCTTTGTACCCAATGATTGCGACCTCTCCCCGCCCGATGGGCAGAAGGATGGGCGCATTGTACTGGTGACCGGGCCGAACATGGCCGGCAAATCCACCTTCCTGCGTCAGAATGCGCTGATTGCCGTGCTGGCGCAGGCCGGGGCCTTCGTGCCCGCCCGCGCCGCGCATATCGGCATTGTTGACCGATTGTTCTCCCGCGTTGGTGCGGCAGATGATCTGGCGCGCGGGCGCTCCACCTTCATGGTCGAGATGGTGGAAACCGCCGCCATTCTCAATCAGGCCACGCCGCACTCCCTCGTCATTCTCGATGAGATTGGCCGTGGCACCGCCACGTTCGACGGCATGTCCATTGCCTGGGCCAGTCTTGAGCACCTGCATGAGGCGAACCGCTGCCGCGCTTTGTTCGCCACGCATTTTCATGAGCTGACGGCCCTCAGCCAGCGCTGCGCCCGCCTCTCCAACGCCACGGTGAAAGTGACGGAATGGGATGGCGAGGTCATCTTCCTGCATGAGGTGGTGCCCGGCGCGGCGGATCGTTCCTATGGCATTCAGGTGGCCAAGCTCGCCGGCCTGCCCGAGCCGGTGATCGCCCGCGCCCAGTCTGTTCTGGCCGAGCTGGAAGCCGCCGAACGCGCCTCCCCCGCACAGAAGCTGGTGGATGACCTGCCGCTCTTCTCCATCGCCGCGCGACCGACCCCCACCGTGTCCACATCTGCCGGTGAGGCAAGCGCCCCCTCCCCCGCACTGGAAGCGCTGGAGGAGATCAACCCGGATGATCTCACCCCTCGCGAGGCGCTGGAAGCGCTCTACCGCCTCAAGGGCCTGCAAGCCGACTGACAGGACGCCGGCAGACAGAAGGCCAGCCGAACAACGCGCCAGCATCCGGGCGCACATCTGCCCGGATGCCTCCCCCGGTGTCGGAGAACAGGCTCAGTAGCCTGGGTCCAGCCCCAGATCATCCCGCGAGGTGAGCGCACCGGTCAGAAAGGCCAGATTCACCGCAGCGATCAGCGAGCCCGTATAGGCTTCGGTCTGCGCCAGTCGCGCATCCAGAAGGGCGGTATTGGCCTCGTTCGCCACCGTCACCGTACCCAGCCCGTTCTTGTAGGCATCGAGCGCGGCGTCATAGGTGGTGTTGGCCGCCTGCGCCAGCGCGCCCGCCGCCCGGTAGGATTCCAGTGCCGTGCGCAGCACATTGGACGCCACCACGATTTCGGACACAGCGACATTCTGGGTTCTGTGGAAAGTATGTTTCGCTGCCGTGGCCGCCGATTGCGCATTGCGCAGCTGGGCCGCCCGCAGGCCGCCATCATAGATCGGCATGGTGGCCCCCACCATCACGCCACTGGCCCCGAACTTGTCGCTGAACTCGGGCAATTTCCCCACATTATAGCGATAGCTGTTGGCGGCTGCGGCACCCGTCACGAACACCTTGGGCATATAAGCCGCCCCGGCCCCCTCCACCCCGGCCTCGCTGGCCTTGAGGGCGGCATAACTGGCCACCACATCCGGCCGGCGTGACAAGGCAAGCCGGATCATGCTCTCGGCGGTGTCATCCACACGGGTGGGCAAGGTGCGCCGCTTCGGCTCACGGATCTTCAGCGCCAAGGTCGGGTTCACCCCCATGGCGGTGAGCACGGCCTGATAACTGTCGCGCACCTGCCCCTCGGCGGTGACGACCCGCAGCTTCGATTGCGCCACCTGCTGACGAGCCTGCGCCAGCTCCACAGTGGTGGCCCGTCCATTCTCCAGCCGCGCATCCACCGCAGCCAGCACCGCATTGGAATTGGCGAGAGACTGGCGCGCCAGCCTCAAGGCGGATTGCGCAGCGCCATAACGATAATAGGCCGTGGACACATTCAGGATAAGCTGCTGATGCGCCGCATTGAACAGCACATTGGCGGCAAAGGAGCCCTGCTTCGCCGCCCGCGCAGCAGCATCCCGCGCGCCGAAATCAAAGAGCAGCCATTCAAACGCCACCATGGGCGTCACGCCCTCACCGGAAATATCCACATTGCGTGCGCCGATGGGGACGGGATTGGGCAATGGCATGTTGAAACCACCAGCAAACACGCTGGCCGTGATGAGCGGCAGATAGGTGGCTTCCACCATGCCCACCCCCAGTGCGGCTTGCCGGGCATGCTCCCACGCAATGCGGGTGGTGGGGCTGCTGCGCTGAGCCACATCAATCAGCTCGGCCAGCCCATAGCTGCGCCGGGTATCAATCTGCGGACTGTCGGCCATCTGCGCCAGCTCGGGGTTGGCCGGAATGGTGAAGCGCGGTGCGCGGCCATCCGCCGGCGCGTCCTGTCCGCCCTGCTGCCCGGATGGCAGCGAGGCGAAAGCCGGGCCTTCGCCCTCGGCCCTCGGGGTCCAGGGAGCATCGGGAGAAGAGGGCGCAAGTTGCTCGGCATTGGGAGCGCAGGCCGCCAGCACAAGACCGGCCACAGCCAGCCCGGCCACACACCGGAACAAGCCGGCAGAAAGCTTGTGCATCACTGCCGCGCCCCCTTCACGCGCGCCAGACAGGAAAACCGGCAAGGCAGACATCTTCCGCATCACCGCCCCCCTCCTGCCGCCAGCGCGCCATTCATCTCACCGGAGAGCCCGCCAGAGGCCCCCAGCTCCTCCATACGGCCCAACCGCAGGCGCATGCTGGCCGGCGCGTGCAAGTCATCCTCCCCCGCAGCCGGGGCCTGGCCCGGCACACATTCCGAGCCGGAGCCCGCCACCCCCACACTCTGCGACAGGCGGGACAGGCGCGCCGACAGCGCGGACAGATCATCCTGGGAAAGATAGATTTCGCGGTTCAGAATGCTCACCTGTGCGGTCATTTCGCTGAAATTGATCTTTTGTTGCGCTGAAAGCTGCAAATGTCGCGGCTCGAAAGGCAACAGGAAAAGCTGGTAGCGAATACGCCCCACCAACGTCTCCACCACCGCGGCCTGCGCCACATGCAGATTGCGCTGTTCGGGCGCGATGGAGGCCAACCGCGCCATACCGGCCAGCGCTTTCGCCATATTCTGCCGCACCGTGCCCGCCAGTGGCGCCGGGCGAATGAGGGTGGAGACCAGATAGACGGCTACATTGCCTACCAGAATACCAACAATCCTGTCCCATCCAGAATCCAGACTGGTGGTGGGGCTGAAGCCCTGCAACACGCACAGGAAGAAGGCAAGGCCGATCTGCACCCCCGCATAGGCCAGGCGCTCATTGGCGGTAGAGACCCAGCCCGCCACCAGCGTGGCGCCAAACATCAGCGCCATCAGCTGCCACACCTCATCCATATGCGGCATGATGTAGAGAATGGCGAAAAAGCCCATCGCCGCCCCCACCAGACAGCCGCTGATGCGCAAGGCCAGCTTGTGAACCGTCTCGCCCGTGGTGCCCAGCGCGGCCACATAGCAGGTGATCATCGCCGTATGGATGCCCTGCCAAGAGATCGCGTCATACAGGATGTAGCAACCAATCGCCGCCAGCGTAATCTTGAGGGCGAACTGCTGATAGGCCGGGTTGGTCAGGGCGTCCGGCGCAACGAACGGCTCCTGCGGGGCCGGAATGAAGCGGGGCTGGCGCGCGCTGGACATCAGCATCAGCGCATCGCGCGCCCCCAGTTCCGCATGGCCGGCATTGGGGCGCAGGGAAGCTGGTGCGGTCATGGGCAGGCCGGCCGCCAGCGCATTCTCCGCCGCGCGAATATCGGCCAGCAAGGTGGCGCGAGCCTCTTCAGGCACATCCTCCGGCAAAGCCCCGGCCGCCAGCAACAGCTTGTAGGAAGCATGGACATCCACCGCGATTTGTGCGGCGGCAGCCTTCGGGGCCAGATGGAACAGGCGGACAAAGGTCGCGCGTTTCAGCGCGTCCTCATTGCCCTCCTGCAACAGCTCCTCCAGCTTTTCACGGTCTCCCTCCAGCGCCTGTCGGGCGGCGGCCAGCCGCTCGGCCATGGCCACCTTCAGCACACGCAGGGTGGAAGGACCGAACAGCAGGGAAAACAGCGCCATCACCACCAGCGGCATCACCGCCATTTCCCAGGCGAAACGCAGCCCCTCGGAAACAAACGTTCCCTCCGGCACCATATCCAGCAAGGTCAGCATGAAAGCGAAGATCAGCGCCACCACGCCGCCGGCCTCCCCCAGCTTCGTCGCCGCCCCGATATAGAGAAACACGAAGGAGAATAAGGCCATCGCCAGAATCCGCAGCAGCGGAGAAGAGATGGTGAGCAGCACCACAGCCAGCAGCAGAAACACCACGATGCTGATGAGGAACGCCGCAGCAACGGGCACAATGGTATTTTCGGTGCCATCCGGTTTCATCAGGAAGATGACCAGATAGCAACTGATGGCCGATTCCGGGATGCCGTACATCATCGCCACCCCGGCCACGATGGCGCAGATGGCGGCGATGCGCCAGGCCACGGCAAAGCGCAGCGGAAAGGGCTTCAGATCCGCGATCGTCTGGCGGACCATCTGCCGCAGCGGGGATTCAGCAGTCTGTTCCATGCAGCACAGTCACGACAGCTGAAGCGCCGATGCGCGTCAGGTCTTCGGGAGGGTCGAGCAGCCGCACGCGCACTGGAAAGCGCTGGGCGATACGCACCCAGTTCAGGGTTTTGGGCACATAGGGCAGCGCCCGCGGCAGATTGATAAGCTCTGCGGAGGTGACCCCCCAACCAATACCTTCCACCACGCCCTTCACCGGGCGGGCGCTGTCTGCAAGAATATAGACGCGACCGCAATTTCCGGCGCGGATCAGCGGCAGTTCGGTTTCATCAAAGGCGGCGGAGGCATACCAGTTCGCCGTGTCGATCAGCGTGAAGAGAGACTGGCCGGAGATGACGAACTCACCCGAAGAGGTATGCAGCCCCACCACAAGCCCATCATGCGGGGCGTAGACCTTCGCATTTTCAAGATTGTACTGCGCCATGGCCAGCGCGGCGCGGCGGGCGCGCACCAGCGCCTCACCGGAAGCGGCTGAAGTCACCAGCTTGTCCGCCGCCTCCTTCTGCTTGATGGCCTGGGCGAGGCTCACCTCGGCGTCATCACGCAGGGTGCGGGCGTCATCCACCTGCTGGCGGGTGACATAGCCCTTGGGGGCCAGCGCCGTGAGACGGGCCAGCGTTGCTTCCGTCAATGCCAGATTGGTGCGGGCGCGGGTAATCTGCTGGTCTGCAATCTCGGCATTGGCCTTCTCGGCCGCGATGCTGCGATGCTGGGTTTCCAGCGCGGCCTCGGCCAGCTCCAGATCCGCCCGCGTCTGATCCACCAGGTGCTGAAGCGGCGCCGGGTCCAGCTCGAACAGAAGATCGCCCTTGCGAACCCGGCCGTTTTCCTTCGCATGAATGGCGATGATCCGCCCCGGCACGATGGAGGAGATATTCACCGTATTGGCGACGATGATCGCATCTTTCGAAGTCGGGTAGTTTTCCGCCCGTTGCAGATAGAGCCAGCCCAGCACGCCGGCCGCCACAATGATGACCGCCGCCACCACCAGCCCGATGGGCCGCGCCTTGTGCCCGGCATAGGGCGAATGCGTCTGCGCGGTGGCCGACGCCGCCGTGGTCTCCGCATTGGTCCCCACCTTGGCAGCGTTGGATTGTTCGGACTTTTCAGGCTGGGTCATGGCTCAAAGTCCGTAAATGAAAAAGGCGCAGGCAAAGCTGATAATGGCCGCAAGGCAGCTATAAACCAGCAAGCGCACGGGAAGCTGATCGTCCAGCCCCAGATGCACAAACACCGCCCGCATCACAAGCGCACCTATAATGCCCAGCGTCAGGCACAGCATCCATGAGGGGAAATAGGCCCCGTAGAGAAAGAAAGACGGGCTGGGCGGGGCTTCGGCACAACCGGCCAGAAACAGGGCGGGCCAGAGCCCTGCCCCGACACGAGCCGCACCTGACGGCCGCCTGCCGCAGCAGATGAGAAGCCGGGAGAAAGACCTCATCACGACACCGCACCTGTAAAGGGCGAAAAAGACAAGCCCGGAACGCGGCGCGCAAGATACCCAAAAGATCCGCTCGCCCCATATGGCGGGACATATGCCTCAACCATTGCGCCCCCCTGACTCAGCATCTCAGCGACCTAACATATCTGTTCTTCATCGAACAGGGCGTGCGCGCCACACCATCCGTGAAAGCAATGGCTCCTTCTTATCAGGCATCAGCTTTTGCTGTTATCTGCATCTTGTGCCTTCTGTGCCTCGACACTGAGGTGGAAACACTTTCCCCATCTGTACGATTTCACGCCCTCACGGCCGATATAGTATCGGGCCACAGGCCAACTGCGGACGCGCCCGGCCCCTCCCTTCGCAGGCGGCATGATGATGCAAGGCAAGTGCGAAGCCGACTAACCCCATAAACGACCTTGCCAAAACACATATGGCGCGTCTATCGCTCAAGATGGTTGTCGTGCAGGAGCCCCCATGTCTCAGGATTCCATCCGGCTGGAAAAGGTCAGCAATCTCCTGAGGCTGGCCATTCAGCTCGCCAGTACGGCAGAGGGGCTGACGCTTGATGAAATCGCCCGCGAATTCGATGTCAGCCGCCGCACAGCAGAGCGAATGCGCGATACGGTGCGCGGCCTGTTTCCCGCCTTTGACACCCGCCCGGATGGCGCCCAGCTGCGCTTCTTCATCAATGGCGGCCTGCACCCCTTCATGGTGGCCCCCACGGCAGCAGAATTGGCAGAACTGGATACCCAGATCCGCCAACTGGAGCAGACAGGCCACAGCTCCCGCGCCACGCAACTGCACAGCCTCACCCACAAGATACAGGCCGCCATGCGCGGCAACCATAAAAGGCGTATGGCGCCAGATCTGGAAGCCCTGTGCCGGGCTGAAGCCATCGCCCGTTCCGTCGGCCCCTCCAGCTCAGCCGACGAGCGCATTCTGGAGTTGTTGCGCACAGCCCTGCTGACCATGAAACAGGTGCAGTTCATTTATGCCTCGCCCGGCAAGGCGGAAGAACCGGCGGTGTCTTCCCCACTGCGCACTGTCGTGCCCTATGGCCTGCTGTTCGGTCGCAATGCCTATCTGGTGGGGCAGCAGGTGCAGCGCAGCCAGCCCGTGCTCTGGCGGCTTGATCGCATGAGCCAGCTGCACCTGACAGAAGAAGCCGGTGCCCCGCCGGACAGCTTCGATCTGGACACCTATGCCGCCCGCTCCTTCGGCACCTATCAGGAGCAGCCCAGCACCGTGGTGCTCCATTTCACCGCCCAGGCGCGGGCGGAGGCCGAACGCACGATTTTCCACCCCACCCAGAAGCAGGCCCCCCTGGCCGATGGAGGGCTTGAGGTCACCTTCACGGCCGGAGGCTTGCTGGAAATCGCACATCACCTCTTCACCTGGGGCGATCAGGTGGACATTATCGAACCAGATGCCTTACGCTCTCTGATGGTGAAGGAACTGGAGCGCGCCCTAAATCGCCATAAATACGCCACAGCCTGATTGGGCGGCTGAATGCCAAACGCCAAATGAGAGCGACCGGAACTGACACATCATGGGTTCAAACATCCAGTGTCTCCGGAGATAACAATAGGAAACAGGGATGAACCCCACATTGAAATCCGACGAGCGCCGGGATTATTTACTGGCCTATCTACAATATGCGCGCGAAGACGCCTGTGCACTTGATGACACTTTGGGCCTTCTGGTTGATTCCGCCATTCACCGCCTGAAGACTCTGGCCGACAAGCCCGAGAGCCGCTCATACCCGGCATATCTTGCAGCAGGTAGCCATATGCACGCCTGCCCCCCGCCGGAGCACCCCCTTCATCCAGGCTGATACATTCTTCAGGCGGAAAAGCAAAAAAATCCGGCCAGACGCCTTGCGTCTTTCTGCAAAGCCGGATAATAGAAACGCCTTCGCGAAACGCTCCCATCGTCTAGCGGTCTAGGACGTCGCCCTCTCACGGCGAAAACAGGGGTTCGAGTCCCCTTGGGAGCGCCATTCGCTTTTGCATCCAAGCACCATATGCAATATGCGCTGTTGCTGGCCAGTCTTCTTCGGATGAATTAGCCACGCACTTCATGCCTGATGCCCGCGCATGAGCCGACCGATTTACTGCACGCGCCCAAGATGCACCGGGCTGCGATCCGCCTTGGGCGCTTCCCTTGAGCCTTCATGTTTTTCGCGCGTGGCGGCCCTTATATTTCGGCGCAGATAAGCACCAGGCAAGGGAGGCTGTGCTCCCTCACCCTTGTTTCTTTTCTCAAGCTGAAAGACTGGCTCTGCCAACAGCAAAGCTCGTCTTCCCTCACTGGCTGTGAAAATCTGCCTTGCGCTTTTCAAGGAAGGCGCCCATGCCCTCGCGCTGCGCCGACGTGCCGAACTGGCGGTGAAACAGGCGGCGTTCCCAGGCCACACCTTCAGCAAGAGAGAGTTCCTCGGCCCGCATCACAGCCTCGCGCGCCAGCCGGGTGGTGGCGCGGGCATAGCCGGCAATGGTGCGAGCGGCGGTCATGGCCTCCTCCACCACCTTGTCATCGGGCACCACACGGGCGACCAGCCCGGCGCGCAGAGCCTCTTGTGCCCCCATCATCCGCCCCGTCAGATGCATGTCCATGGAGAGGGCCCGGCCGATCAGCTTCGTCATGCGCTGGGTTCCGCCCATACCGGCAATGACGCCCAGCTTCACTTCCGGCTGGCCGAATTTCGCGCCTTCTCCGGCAATGGCGAAATCACACATCATCATCAGCTCGCAGCCACCGCCCAGCGCATAGCCATTCACAGCCGCGATCTTAGGGGTGCGCACTGCGGCGAAATGATCCCACAGCGAGAAGAAATCGGCCTCGACCATTTCCTCGGCAGTCTTGTCCACCATTTCGGAAATATCGGCCCCCGCCGCAAAGGCGCGCTCCGAGCCGGTCAGGACGATGGCGCCGATGCCGGTATCGGCCTCCAGTTCCAGCGCGGCGGTCGTCACCTGTTCGCACAGGGCAGAGTTCAGGGCATTGAGCGCCTCGGGCCGGTTGAGGCGAAGCAGCGCCACGCGGCCCTCCCGCGTGATTTCGACAAGCTGGGTCATGGTCCCCTCACAGGTTGCGGGCGATAACGAGGCGCTGCACCTCGCTCGTGCCTTCATAGATCTGGCACACGCGCACATCACGATAGATGCGCTCCACCGGATAATCCGCCAGATAGCCGTAGCCGCCATGGATCTGGATCGCCATGGAGCATATGGCCTCCGCCATCTCCGAAGCGAACAGCTTGGCCATGCTGGCTTCCGTCAGGCAGGGCTTTCCGGCCTCGCGCAATTGCGCGGCGCGCAGCACCATCAGCCGGGCGGCGTCAATGCGGGTGGCCATGTCCGCCAGCTTGAAGGCGATGGCCTGATGTTCAGCTATCGGCCGGCCGAAGGTGATGCGCTCCTTCGCATAGGCCCGCGCCGCCTCATAAGCGCCGCGCGCCATGCCCACGGCCTGTGCCGCAATGCCAATGCGCCCGCCCTCCAGATTGGCGAGGGCAATCCTGTAACCCTCCCCCTCCTCACCCAGACGGTTCTCAACCGGCACCCTCATATCGGTAAAGGCCAGCGCGCAGGTATCCGAGCTGTGCTGGCCCAGCTTGTGCTCGACGGACATCACCTCATAACCGGGCGTATCCGTCGGCACGATGAAGGCGGAAATGCCCTTCTTGCCTGCTGCCGGGTCCGTTACCGCGAACACGATCACCACCGCGCCATTCTGCCCCGAAGTGATGAACTGCTTGGCGCCATTGATAACATAATGGTCGCCCTCGCGCTGGGCGCGGGTCTTCAGCGCAGAGGCATCGGAACCGGCCTGCGGCTCGGTCAGGGCAAAGCCGCCAATCCATTCGCCAGAGGCCATTTTCGGCAGGAAACGGGCCTTCTGCTCCGCCGTGCCAAAGCGCAAAATAGGCACGCAGCCCACAGAACTGTGCACGGACACAATGGTGGAGCAGGCCCCGTCAGCAGCGGCGATTTCCTCCAGCGCCAGCGCATAGGCCACCATGCCGGTTTGCGAACCGCCATGCTCCTCGGGCACCAGCATGCCCAGAAAACCGAGCGCGCCCATTTCCATCAGTTCAGCCCGCGGGAAGGCATGGGCGCGGTCCCGCGCAGCCGCACCGGGCGCCAGGCGTTCACGGGCGAAGGTGCGGGCGGCCTCGCGGATCTGTTCCTGTTCCTCGCTCAGCATCAGTTCAGCCTTTCTATGGCCATGGCCGTGGCCTCACCACCGCCAATGCAGAGGGATGCGACGCCACGGCGCAGACCATGGCTTTCCAGCGCTGCCAGCAATGTCACCAGCACCCGCGCCCCGGATGCGCCGATGGGGTGGCCCAGCGCACAGGCCCCACCATGGATGTTCACGATGTCATGGGACAGGCCCAGATCATGCATCGCCGCCATGGCGACCACGGCAAAAGCCTCATTCACCTCATAGAGGTCGAAATCGCCCAGCGTCATGCCGGTGCGGTCCATCAGTTTGCGGATGGAACCGATGGGCGCGGTGGGAAACAAGCCCGGCTTATCCGCATAAGTGGCATGGCCCAGAATGCGGGCGCGCGGGGTCAGCCCCCTGCGCTCGGCCTCGGAGGCGCGCATCAGCAGCAGGGCTGCCGCCCCGTCCGAGATCGAGGAACTGTTGGCCGCCGTCACCGTGCCCCCCTGCCGGAAGGCCGGTTTCAGAGTCGGAATCTTGTCCGGCCGGGCCTTGCCGGGTTGCTCATCCACGCTGACAAGCTGCTCGCCGGCGCGCGTGCGGATGGTGACGGGCGCGATCTCATTCCTGAACTGCCCGCCTTCAATCGCCTTCTGCGCACGGGTCAGCGAGCTGATGGCGAAGGCGTCCTGCGCCTCGCGGGTGAATTGGTAGGCAGTGGCGCAATCCTCGGCGAAGGTGCCCATCAGGCGGCCCTTGTCATAGGCATCCTCCAGCCCGTCCAGGAACATATGGTCCATCACCTGGCCATGGCCCATGCGATAGCCACTGCGCGCCTTGGGCAGCAGATAGGGCGCGTTCGACATGCTCTCCATGCCGCCGGCCACCACAATATCGGCGGAGCCGGCGAGAATCTGATCATGCGCCAGCATCGCCGCCTTCATGCCCGAGCCACACATCTTGTTCACGGTGGTCGCGCCAGCGCCCAGCGGCAGGCCGGCCTTCAGCGCCGCCTGTCGCGCCGGGGCCTGCCCCTGCCCTGCTGGCAGCACGCACCCCATGAGAACCTCCTGCACGGCATCCGGGGCGAGCCCTGCCAATGCCCCCTCAATGGCCGTCGCCCCCAGCGTTGAGGCTTCCACAGTGGCGAAATCCCCCTGAAAGCCCCCCATGGGCGTGCGCGCCGCGCCGACAATGACGATAGGATCAGCAGCCATGATGGCCTCCTGTTGCAATGCCTGTAAGGCAGGGATGTGAGCGTGTGGCGCGCATCATTTCGCAGCCATGCGCAGCGCGCCATCGAGGCGGATGACCTCGCCATTCAGCATCCGGTTTTCAGCGATATGGCGCACCATGGCGGCATATTCCGAAGGATGGCCCAGCCGTGGCGGGAAGGGCACGCTGCGGCCCAGACTGTCCTGAACCTCCTGCGGCATGCTGGTCATCATCGGGGTGGTAAAGATGCCCGGTGCAATGGTGACCACCCGGATGCCATGTCGCGCCAGTTCGCGCGCGGCCGGCAGGGTCAGCGCGGCCACGCCGCCCTTGGAGGCTGCATAGGCCGCCTGCCCCATCTGCCCGTCATAGGCCGCAATCGACGCTGTATTGACGATGACCCCGCGCTCGCCATCCTCCCCCGGCGCATTGTGCGTCATCGCATCCGCGGCCAGACGCAGAATGTTGAAGGTGCCGATGAGATTGATGCCGATGGTGCGGGAGAAACTCTCCAGCCGGTGCGGGCCATCCCGGCCTACAATCTTCTCGCTGGGGGCAACGCCCGCACAGCTCACCGCCACATCAATGCGCCCAAAGGCTTCAAGCCCGGCCGCCACGGCCGCCTCGGCCGAGGCGGCGCTGGTGACATCCGTGGCCACGAACCGGGCCGAAGGGCCCAGTTCTTCCGCCATGGCCGCACCCGCCTCGGCATTGATATCCAGCAATATGGCGCGCGCTCCGGCATCCACCGCCATGCGCGCCACCGCCGCCCCCAGCCCCGAGCCTGCGCCGGAGATGAGAAAGACCCTGTTTCCGATCTGCATCACAACCCCTCAGTCGCGCGTCTGCTTTTCGATTTCGGCCTTGCGCAGCAGAAAACGCTGGATCTTGCCGCTGGGTGTGCGCGGCAGATCGGTGACAAATTCGATGATGCGCGGATAGGCATGGGCCGAAAGCCGCGTGCGAACATGCTGCACCAGCTCATCGCGCAACGCCTCGTCGCCTTCGACATCCTGCGCCAGCACCACAAAGGCCTTCACCAGCTCCGTGCGTTCCGGGTCCGGCACGCCAACCACGGCCACCTCGGTCACGGCGGGGTGCTCAATCAGGGCGCTTTCCACATCGAAAGGACCAATGCGGTATCCCGAGGAGGTGATGACATCATCCTGACGGCCAATGAAGCTGACGGAGCCATCCGGTTCGAACTCCACACTGTCTCCGGTGCGGTAATAGCCGCCGGCCAGCGCGGGCGTGGTCTGGTTCAGATAGCCCGTGAACCACATGAGCGGAGAGCGCGCCATATCAATGGCCAGCACTCCGGGCTGGTTTGGCCCCAGCTCATGGCCGGCCTCATCCAGCACCACCACGCGATAGCCCGGCATGGCCAGCCCGGCCGAGCCCGGCCGCACGGGATGTTCCAGCCCGTGATGATTATTCACGCACATGCCCATTTCGGTCTGGCCGTAATGATCGTGGATCGGTGCATCCAGATGGGCCTTGAACCAGCGGATGATTTCCGGGTTCAGGGGTTCTCCGGCGGAACTGACGACCCGCAGACGCCCCTTCACATCTTCCGCCGCCTCCGGCCCCGCCGCAATCAGCAGCCGGAAGGCCGTGGGCGAACCGGCAAGGCTGGTGACCCCCAGCCGGCGAATGGTGCGATAGGTTGATTCTGCCGTGAAGCCACCTTCAAAGAAAGTGGTGGCCTGCCCCAGCAGCAACGGGCCTGTCACGGCATAATAAAGCCCATAGGCCCAGCCGGGATCGGCAATATTCCAGAACACATCATCTTCGCGCAGATCAATGGCGTCACGCATGTAAGCGCCAAAGGCCAGAAGGGCGCGCAGCGGCACCGGCACCCCCTTGGGCAAACCCGTGGTGCCCGAGGTGGACATCATCATGAACAGGTCTTCCCCCCGCCGCGTCACCGGCTCGAACACGGTGGAAGACGCCGCCAAAGCGGCGCGCAAATCAATATCCTGCGGGGCCAGCACCTCATCCCCGGTGCGCACGGTGACCACCTGCGGACAATCGGGAATATCATCCAGCTTGGCCCGGTTCGCGGTGTTCGTCACCACCAGCCGCGCGCCGCTCGTCTTCAGCCGGTGCCCGATGGCCTTGGGGCCGAAAGCCGTGAACAGCGGCTGATAGACCGCCCCCAGACGCCAGGCCCCCAGTATCGTCACCATAAGATCCAGCGTGCGCGGCAACAGGCCGGCGATCACATCACCGGGGCGAATGCCCTTCTCATGAAAGAGATTGGCCGCCTGCGCGGACAGATCCCGCAGCTGCTCGAAACTGTACTCGGTCAGGCTTTCATCGGCGGCGATGCAGCGCAGGGCCACACGGCCCGAACCGCAATGCCTGTCGCAGCATTCCACACAGGCGTTCAGCCCGGTTTCCAGATCACCACGCAGGGTGGCCATCGTTTTTTCGATACGGAATTGCGCCACGGCGTCATCATAGCCGGGCCGCGTCGGGGACGGGCGCGTCACAGACATGGGTTTCCTCCTCCAGCATACCGCTTGTGCGGCTTATTGCCTTTCAAGTGAGGTTACTGGCCGCCGCATTGCAAACAATGACATTGACAGCCAGATTATGTGATCGGTTTTGCAACATCGGAGGCCGCATGGAACGCCGGATGATTTCGCCCGGCTTTGTCGAGGATGCGCTTGATTGCCTGATCCGCCGTGGGCTTGATCCGGCCCCGCTGCTGCGGGAAGCCGGCATTGACCCGCATCTTTCAGAGCCGGTCTCGAACCTGCAATATGGCCGGCTGTGGCTGGCCATTACTGATCTGATTCAGGATGAGTTCTTCGACGAGGCTGCGCGCCCCATGCGGCCCGGCAGCTTCACGCTGCTGTGCCATCTCACCCTTCATGCCGGCACGCTGGAAAAGGCCCTGCGCAAGGCGCTGCGCTTTCTGGCCATTGTGCTGGATGATCCGACCGGCAAACTGACCCAGCAGGACGGCCGCGCCGAGATTGTGCTTCACGACCGCAACTGCCCGCGCCGCGCCTTTGCCTATCGCACCTACTGGCTACTGCTCTTGGGGGTGATGTGCTGGCTGATCGGGCGGCGCATTCCCCTGATGCGGGTTGATTTCGCCTGCCCGGCTCCACAGGATCGGCGAGATTATCACCAATTCTTCGGCGCTCCGGTGCATTTCAACCAACCTGTCAGCCGGCTTATCTTCGCTGCACCTTATCTGGCCCTGCCCATCATCCGTGACGAAAAAGCGGTAAAGGGGTTCCTGCGCGGTGCGCCGGCTAATATTTTACTGCGCTACCGCCACGATCAGGGCCTTTCCGCCCGCATCCGCACCCGGTTATGCGCGCTGCCGCCCGAGGAATGGCCCGATTTCGATGCCCTCGCAGATGATCTGAAACTATCACCCGCCACGCTGCGCCGACGGCTGCGCAGCGAGGGCCAGGCTTTTTCTGCCATTCGCGCTGAAATCCGCCAGATGCAGGCCCAGCAGATGCTGCGCGAAACCAATCTCAGCGTCGCAGAAATCGCCTCAAGGCTGGGTTATGGCGAGCCCAGCGCCTTTCATCGCGCCTTTCAGAAAATGGCAGGAACCAGCCCGGCCAGTTTCCGCCGCACGGCTGCCGCCATGGCAGGAAGATAAAGCGCGACTACGGAACCGCCTCTTGCGCGCCATCACATTCCGAAGCTGACCAAACGGCCGGAAGCACGCTGGGGTTGCACCCTCATCTTCTGCGTCCAACCGCATGGCGCCAAGCACATGGTTTACCTGTTCGTATACATTTGGAAGACACAACCTATAGGCGAGTGCGAGATGACACCGCGCCGTCTTGACCCATCGCTTGTACTGGCAGAATAAAACAGGCACTGTCAGTGCCTTATGCGCACAGAGGCGTTATACTGCCGAGCGTCGTTTGTGTTGTTGTGCAAACCATTTGGTGTGATGATATGACCCTGTCCAGTTCTGGCGAGGCCCGAGCCCTGGCTGTCGAGGATGAAGAGGCTCTTTCCCCCGCCCATATGGCGGCGGTGGAGCGTCTGCTCGCTGCCGTTCAGGAGCTTTCCTTTTCCCAGACCCTGGAAGATGTGCAACGCATTGTGCGTACCGCTGCGCGTGAAATTACGGGCTGCGATGGCGCAACCTTCGTTCTGAATGATGGCGGCATCTATTGCCGCTACGTGGATGAAGACGCCATTGAACCCCTGTGGAAGGGGCTGCGCTTCCCACAGGATATCTGCATCAGCGGCTGGGTGATGCGCCATCGCCAGCCTGTCGTCATTCCCGATATTTATGCTGATCCGCGCATTCCGCAGGATGCCTACCGGCCCACTTTCGTGAAAAGTCTGGTCATGGTGCCCATTCGCACCATGCAGCCTCTGGGCGCCATCGGCAATTACTGGGCCCACCATTACGAGCCCACCACGCTTGAAGTGCAAATGCTGCAATCTCTGGCGGATTCCACGTCCGTCGCCATGGAAAATATCCGCATCCAGAGTGAAATCGAACAGCAGATCGAAAACCGCACGCACGAATTACAGCAAGCCAACAGCGAAATTCAGAAACACGCCACCACAGATGACCTCACGGGCCTTCTCAACCGCCGTGGTTTTGAAGCGCGTGCGCGGGCCAGCATGCGGCGTGGCACTCCCTTTCTGCTGGCCTTTCTGGATGTGGACGGGCTGAAGAAGGTAAATGACCAGCAGGGCCATGCTCAGGGGGACGCTCTTTTGAAAGATGTCGCCGAGGCCATTCGCACCAGCTTTCGTGAAAGCGACATCATCGCCCGCATGGGCGGCGATGAATTCTGTGTCTTGATGACCAGGCCCTCCATTGACGCAGCCACGCTGAAAGCTCGGATGGAAGCGCATGTGGCGCAGATGAACGCCTCTTTGGATCGCCCCTACCGGATCAGCATCAGCATGGGCGCAGTGGAGGCCACGGCGCAAGCCGATGGCCTTCTGGACACCAGTCTGGAGGAAGCGGACCGGCGCATGTATCAGGAAAAGGCCCGGCGCAAGGCGGCCCGCAGAGGCTGAAGAGGCCCACGCGGGCAACCGCCCCATACAGCTTCCCCCTTACGGCCTTCCATGAGCCCCCGCGAAGGGGCCTGAGATAAGGCCCCGCATTGCGTCACGCGCCCCCGTGCCCTATCACCGGCCCGCCACTTTGGAAAAGGGCGAAAGACCGGCCGGGGAGAGGCCGCACATTCATGCGCATTGATCGTCTTCTGGTAGAACGCGGATTGTTCGAGAGCCGTGCGCGGGCACAGGCGGCCATTCAGGCCGGGCTGGTGCGCGCTGATGGCGTGGTGGTGGCCAAGCCTTCCGCCAATATTGCCGAAACCGCCGAGATCCACGCGCAGGATGTGCATGATTATGTCTCCCGCGGAGCTCTCAAGCTGGAAGCTGCTCTGGAGGCCTTCGGCTTCGACCCGAAAGGCTGCACCGCGCTGGATGTCGGCTCCTCCACCGGCGGCTTCACAGAAGTGCTGCTGCGCCGGGGCGCACGCCATGTATTCGCGGTGGATGTCGGCCATGAACAGCTTCATCCCCGCCTGCGCGGCCATCCGAATATCACCCTGATGGAAGGCACGGATATCCGCACTGTTACCCCACAGCAGCTTGGCCGCCCGGTGGATCTGGTGGTGACGGACGCCAGCTTCATCTCGCTGGGGCAGATCCTGCCTCCGGCGCTGGCCTGCACCGGCCCGGCGGCCCGGCTGGTGGCGCTGGTGAAGCCGCAGTTTGAAGCCGGACGCAGCGCCCTCAAAAAGGGCATCGTGAAAGACCCGCAGGTGCACGAGCAGGTGTGCGCCGACGCCCACGCTCTGGTGACAGCGCTGGGCTGGCAGGTTCAAAACATCATCCCCTCTCCCATCAGCGGCGGAGATGGAAACCGGGAATTCCTGCTGGGAGCCGTGCGCACATGACAATGGATACGCCCCTTGAACTGACCATCTCCCGCATGGGCGCACAGGGCGATGGCATCGCGCAGGGACCGGATGGCCCGGTGTTCGTGCCCTATGCCCTGCCCGGTGAAACCGTGCGCGGCACGCTGGAAAAGGATCGCTTCCGACTGGAGGAGATCCTCACCCCCAGCGCCGAACGAACCGCTCCTCTCTGCACACATTTCGGCCGCTGCGGCGGCTGCCTGCTGCAACACTGGCAGGCCGCGCCCTATTTCCGCTGGAAGCGTGAACTGGTGGCAGAGGCCCTTCAGAGGGAAGGGCTTGAAACCGAAATTGCCCCACTGATGGATGCCCATGGGGTGGGGCGACGGCGTGTCATTTTCCATGCCCGGCGCTATGGCAAGCGCACCGTGGTGGGCTTTGCCGAACGGCGCTCTCATACCATGGTGGATCTGGAAGAATGCCCGGTGCTGTCCCCGGAACTGGACCAGGCCATGCCAGCCGCCCGCGCTGTGGCCGAAATGCTGGCCTCCATGAAGAAGCCGCTGGATCTGCAACTCATCGCCACCGAAACCGGGCTCGATATGGATGTGCGCGGCTCCGGCCCACTGCCCCCCACGGTGCTGATGGATCTGGCGGACATTGCCGAACGCTTCAATCTGGCTCGTTTCACCCGTCATGGGGAATTGCTGCTACAACGCGCCGCCCCCATGCTGACCATGGGCCGGGCGCAGGTGGAACTGCCGCCCGCCGCCTTCCTGCAAGCCACGCTGCTGGGGGAGGAAACGCTGGCGCGCCTTGTGACTGAAGCCGCGCTGGGCGCAAAAAAGGTGGCGGACCTGTTCTGCGGCGTCGGCACCTTCGCCCTGCGTCTGGCCGAACAGGCGCAGGTAACGGGCGTCGAGAACCATGCCGGCGCGGTCAAGGCCATGCAGCTCGCCAGCCACACCGCCCCCGGCCTGAAGGTGGTGAAAGGCGAGGTGAGAGACCTGTTCCGCCGCCCGCTCATGCCGCAGGAACTGGATGCGTTTGATCTGGTCGTGATTGACCCGCCCCGGCAAGGTGCGGAAGCGCAGGCGCGCGAACTGGCCGGCACCCGCAAATTGTCACGTCTGGTTTATGTCTCCTGCAATGTCAGCAGTTTCGCGCGCGATGCCCGCCTGCTCACCGCCAGTGGCTGGACGCTGGAGAAGGTGACGCCGGTGGATCAGTTCCGCCACTCCCCCCATGTGGAGCTTGTGGGCCTCTTCCGGCGCTGAAATCAAAGGCTTTTTCCTGCGGGCACAGGGGATCTGCTGTTGGGGCACCAACAATTCACATTGTGAATGTGTTTTATATTGACGTCTCACAAAAAATTATTGATTAATCTGAGCCGGCGCGCTACCTCCTCTTTCCACATGTAAGGGGCCGGGTTCATGGGCGGCTTCATGGGCGAGTTCATGCGCCACGCTCACGGGTCGCCACCAGGGCAGCCCGGAGCCACGCCGCAGCCCGGCAACAGGGAGTAGCCGCGACGATGTCATCTGATCGCATGACGCACCTCAAGCGTCTGGAGGCCGAATCCATCTTCATCATGCGGGAGGTGGCCTCCGAGTTCAGCAATCCGGTGATGCTGTATTCCATTGGCAAGGATTCAGCCGTGATGCTGCATCTGGCCATGAAGGCGTTCTACCCCTCCAAGCCGCCTTTCCCGCTGCTGCATGTGGATACCACCTGGAAATTCCGCGAGATGATCGCCTTCCGCGATCGCATGGCGCAGGAGCTGGGTTTCAACCTTCTCGTGCACAAGAATGCGGAGGGGCTGGCGCAGAATATCAATCCGTTCGACCATGGCTCCAGCCTCTACACCCATGTGATGAAGACGGAATCGCTGAAACAGGCGCTGACCAAGCATGGCTTCGACGCCGCCTTTGGCGGGGCCCGTCGCGATGAGGAAAAGAGCCGCGCCAAGGAGCGTGTTTTTTCCTTCCGCACCGCCAATCATGGCTGGGACCCGAAGACCCAGCGCCCGGAGCTGTGGAACCTCTATAATACCCGTGTGAAGCCGGGCGAGAGCATCCGCGTCTTCCCCCTCTCCAACTGGACCGAGCTGGATATCTGGCAATATATCCTGGCCGAGCGTATCCCTATCGTGCCGCTCTATTTCGCGGCTGAACGCCCTGTGGTGGAGCGCGGCGGCCAGCTCATCATGGTGGATGACGAGCGCTTGCCGCTGAACCCCGGCGAGGTGCCGCAGATGAAGCGTATCCGCTTCCGCACGCTGGGTTGCTATCCACTCACCGCCGCTGTTGAGAGCGATGCCGACACGCTGGAGGGCATTGTGGGCGAAATGCTCACCGCCCGCACCTCCGAACGCGCCGGTCGCCTGATTGACCATGACGAAGCCGCCTCCATGGAAAAGAAGAAGCGGGAGGGCTATTTCTGATGACCCATCAGCCTGAAGCCTCGGCTTTCTCCGAATATCTGGCCGCACAGGAAAACAAGAGCCTGCTGCGCTTTCTGACCTGCGGCAGCGTGGATGATGGCAAGAGCACGCTCATCGGCCGCCTGCTGTATGACACAAAGCTTCTGTTTGAAGACCAGTTGGCGACCCTTTCCGCCGATTCCCGCAAGCATGGCACAGCCGGTGATGATCTCGACTTCGCCCTGCTGGTGGACGGTCTTGCGGCGGAGCGCGAACAGGGCATCACTATTGATGTCGCCTATCGCTTTTTCTCGACAGACAAGCGCAAATTCATCGTGGCGGACACCCCCGGCCATGAACAATATACGCGCAACATGGCAACGGGGGCCTCGAACTCGGATCTGGCTGTCATTCTGGTAGATGCCCGCCAGGGCATTCTCACCCAGACACGCCGGCATTCCTATATTGTGAAGCTGCTGGGCCTGCGCCATGTGGTGCTGGCGGTAAACAAGATCGACCTCGTGGACTTCTCTCAGGAGCGGTTCAACGAGATCGTGAAAACCTATTCCGAGTTTGTCTCAGATTTCGGCTTTGAAACACTGGTGCCGATCCCGCTTTCCGCCCGCTATGGCGACAATGTGATTGAGCCCAGCGCCCACACGCCCTGGTATGATGGCCCAACCTTGCTTGAGCATCTGGAAACCGTGCAGGTGGCCAATGATGCGCTCGCCCGGCCCTTCCGCATGCCGGTGCAGTGGGTGAACCGTCCCAATCTCGATTTCCGAGGCTTCTCCGGCACCATTGCCTCCGGTGTGGTGAAACCGGGTGATGCGGTTGTGATTGCCGGCTCGGGCGCCACATCACGCATCAAATCCATTGTCACGCAGGATGGCGATCTGAATGAAGCCGCAGCCGGCGAGGCCGTGACCCTGACACTAACCGATGAAATTGACGCCTCGCGTGGCGACATCATCGCGGCCGCCGGGGACAGACCTGAAGTTTCCGACCAGTTCGCCGCGCATCTCATCTGGATGCATGATGAAGCCCTGCTGCCGGGCCGCCCCTATCTCATCAAGATGGGCACGCGCACGGTGGGAGCCACCATCACCGAGATCAAGCACAAGATAGATGTGAACAGCTTCCAGCGTCTTGCCGCCAAGACCCTGGCGTTGAATGAAGTGGCCGTGGTGAACCTGGCCACGCATGAACCCCTGGCCTTTGATCCGTTCGAAGACAATCCGCAAACTGGCGCCTTCATTGTCATAGACCGCATGAGCAATCTCACGGTCGGGGCCGGCATGGTGGATTTCGGCCTGCGCCGCGCCACCAATGTGCACTGGCAGGCACTGAATGTATCCAAGGAAAGCCGCGCCACACAAAAGGGCCAGCGGCCCGTGGTGCTCTGGTTCACCGGCCTTTCCGGGGCTGGCAAATCCACCGTCGCCAATATTCTGGAAAAGAAGCTGCACACGGAAGGTCGCCATACCTACCTTCTGGATGGTGACAATGTGCGCCATGGCCTGAACAAGGATCTCGGCTTCACCGAAGCCGACCGCGTGGAAAATATCCGCCGTGTGGCCGAAGTGGCGAAGCTGTTTGCGGATGCCGGACTTATCACCCTCGTCTCCTTCATCTCCCCCTTCCGGGCCGAGCGCCGCATGGCGCGCGAACTGATGGGAGAGGGCGAATTTGTCGAAATTTTCGTGGATACGCCGCTTGAAGTCGCGGAAAGCCGAGATGCCAAAGGCCTCTACAAGAGAGCCCGCGCCGGACAGATCAAGAATTTCACCGGCATTGACAGCCCCTATGAGGCCCCGGAGGCGGCTGAAATCACGCTGGCTGGCGGTGTTGATGCCCCCGAGGCCATGGCTGACAACATTCTGGGCTGGCTGAAGGACCACGACTATGTGAACTGATGAGGTCACTCGGTTGGGCCGCATCTAAATTTTCAAAAGGGCGGCATGTCTGACATGTCGCCCTTTTCATTGGCTGCTTATGGCAGGTCAGCACGCGCAAGATGACTTGGCCCGTGCACGGCAAGATGTGCTACAGACCGCAGCATGACTTCAAGTGCTTCCAATTCCTCATTCGCCCCGCAGGCCTCCGCCTCTGAAGACAACCAAAAGAGCGCGGAAGACTGCTCGACTCCAGCTCAGGAACCCTTCTGGCGCACCACGCCTCTCTCCGCCATGACAGGCGAACAATGGGAGAGCCTGTGTGACCGATGCGGACGCTGTTGTCTGGTCAAGCTGGAAGATGAGGATACGGGTGAGATTGCCTATACGGATGTCGGCTGCCGTTTGTTTGACACCAAGAGCTGCGGCTGTGCGGACTACGCAAATCGAAGCCAGACAGTCCCGGAATGCGTGCGCCTGACACCTGAGGTGGTCGAAACACTCAACTGGCTTCCTCCAACATGCGCCTATCGTCTTGTCCGGGAAGGCAAAGATCTCCCCTTTTGGCACCCTTTGGTGAGCGGAGATTATGGGAGTGTTGTTTCTAGCGGGATATCGGTATTTGGGCGGGTTTCTGGGCTAGAGGATGAGTTTCACATTTTGGAGCTTGTTGAGCATGTTGTCTCATGGCCAGAGCGTTGGCCACGTGGCGCGAAGAGTTCTGGCGCGAAGGGGCGCGGCCGAAAGTAATCGGCGCATGATTTTTTTAGTTTATTTTTTGACGCGAAAAACCCCCGTCTTGGAGGACGGGGGTTTTTGATAATTTTTGTGATCTGGTTTCCATGAGCTTTGCAGGCCTGGCAGCGACCTACTCTCCCGCGTCTTGAGACGAAGTACCATTGGCGCAGAGG